>NZ_BCAK01000007.1:0-97896 GCF_001293905.1 Brachybacterium sp. SW0106-09 | reverse complement strand
ATCCGGTGCCGCATGCGAGAGTGTTATACTGCCCCCGGGGCGGTGGTTCACCCATACTGCCTTGGGTGGTCGATTCCGTTGGGACGCTCCAATGGCACGCTTAGGACGTAGTCGTCCATATTGAGTGCAGTTCCATCATCAACAGGCCTCCGAGTCGATCTGTGAATGCCTGGAGCGTCTTCGTGTCGCTGTGCGGAGGGTCCGTCCCGCAGCGCATGCTCCACCCTCGCCTAGGTGTCGGAGTGCCCGGGACTCGCTACGCGTTGAAAGCGAGCATGGGCCGTTACGTGTGGGTTTCGGCTTCGGTATCTTGGGAGAGCTGCCCTCGAGGTTGCCCGGACGTCGAAGGTGAGTCGAGTGGAGCGAAGTCAGCTCGATACCGCGCACTCGAACTCTCACTGTTCTCTGCCATGACGCTGCCAACGAGCTCGGGCACGTCGATGGCGTCAGCGGCGGGGCGGCGTCGTCCCTCGGAGTACGCCAAGCGAGCAGCGGCGAGATCCGCAAGGCGTACCGCCTGGATCACGATGACGCGACGCAGGCCCGCAGAAACCTCGCCTCGTTCATGGGCGACCGCGGCGACTCGGGCAAGAGTCTCTGCACGCCGGGCGATGCGCACGTCAGGATGCTCGCGATCCTCGCGCATGTCCTCCGGGACGAGTGTGAAGCGATGCGCAGGCGGCAAGTCGGCTATTGGCGAGACAGGGGGGATCTTCTCGTTAAGGATGGCCTGATACTTGGAGTTTCGGATTGCATTCACGTACACCGAGTACTCGACGGTATCGACCCGAGCGTTTCGCTCCTTTGTCGGAAGCGATCGGAGGCTCTCCAGCGGATAGAGTTCCATGTCGGCGACCTCAAACGGGTCGAGGATACGATATGCAAGTGTGTCGGATCGCTGCCCCCGAAGATGCCTTCCGACCCTAGTTGCAAAGTCCTCTGTGGTCTGGCCGACGTAGATTGGCTCGCCGTCGTAATCGTAGAAGGCGTACACCCCGATACACCTTCCGAGTCGATTTCCACTCTCGGGGTCAATGGCATTGAGTGCTTTGGAGAGTAGCTCACGGAATCCACGCACGAATCGAGTGGGCATCGACTTCTTGGTCGGCGGGGTGCGGTCAGGGTCGTTGTAGCTGGCGACTCCTCGGCTGGCCATCAGAGTGCCTCGACGTTGAACTCGAGCTGCCGCTGGCGGTTGTCAGCCAGTTTGCCGTTCACGAGGGGGAGGAGATAGTTCTCGCTGAGCCATGAGACGGCAGGCACGGCGACGGCGTCGCCGAAACCGAAAAGGGCCTGATTGTTTCGTGCCGAGCTCAAGTCGTACTCGCCAGCGCCCATCAGCCTCGCGTACTCGGTCGGGGTCATCCAGCGGACCTGCATCCGCCCGTTCCCAAGGCGCACGACAGCCTGCTTGGACGAGCCGCCTCGTGCGGTGCGCAGGCAGCCCGAGATGTCGTCAGGGCGCACTTCCCAGACGGCGACTCCGTTTCGAGTTCGTCGGTAGGCGGTTCTGTACTTGACTCCGCGTGAGCGACGCATTGCAACGACGCGCTCACGCTGGAATGGTGAGAGCGAGTCGGCGAACGACCGAGTTCTACTTGCATCCCACCAGCGCTCATCGTCCAGACGCATCTCTTCGACGATGTTTCCCAGCCCCTCGGTGAGGGGAGGCGGTGGTGCGGGGAGCGGGGCACGATGCGTCCGGAGGCTCTCGTCGCCGAACACCCATTGCAGCCAGTCTGGCCTTAGCTCGGAGTTCGGATCCGGAACGTCGGCTGGGGGATTCATGGCGGCAACGAGGAAGAGGCGAGGGCGTGACTGGGGTACGAAGCGCCGTGCATCGATCGCAAGCACGTCGACCGAGTAGCCAAGCTCGTTGAAGGCGCGGATCGCGGCAGCAAGATCGTCGCCGCCGTGTGAGGAGGCCAGTCCAGTGACGTTCTCCAGGACGGCGACCGTAGGCCGGTTGCCATCGAGCTCCTTCAGGAGGCGAATAAAGTGCCAGAAGGTGCCTGACTGAGGGCCGGCGAAGCCGGCGCGGCCGCCCGCGAGGGAGAGGTCGGTGCAGGGAGAGGAGGCCCAGGCAAGCGATGCATCGTGAGGGAGCTCGTCAACACTGACCAGGCCGATGTCTCCGAGTGCGAAGCTGTGGTCGCTGGTCTCCCCGAACTGGGCCTCGTACATTGCCTTCTTGTCGGCCTCGTAGTCGTTCGCCCAGGCCACACTGAATCCGCTGGCTTCGAGCCCCATCCGGGCAAGCCCGATGCCCGCAAAGAACTCGAGCACCTTCGGTCGGGCGCTGTTTAGCGGCGTGATCTCTCCCATCTGTCCGAGCCTAGTCGAGCGGCCGACTTTTGAGGCAGCGTCGAGGCTCATCGTCGAGTGAGCCTGCTGACTGCAGTTTCGCGCTCGCATGCGGGGCGGCAGGCACTCCGACCACATCAGGCGAGCACGTTGGAACTGATCCTCTCGACCTCGGTCGACGCCTCACAGAGGACGGCCCGTGAGTTCGCGGGCGTCATGATCCCCACCTGGTGGGACCGGGACAAGATCGCCGATCAGCTGCTGTCTGCGCTGCCGCCGATGGAGCCTGCCGGGGACGATCCGCAGTATTCGCAGGGACTGCGCCAGAGGTACGAGCGCCACCGCGCAGAGGGCACGCTCCCGGTCGCCGACGGCGAGGGCGGCGCCTGGGGCTGAGCCCTCAGACGCCGCCCGTCGGCCGTGCGCGACGCTCTCAGCGCCGCCCCGCCCGCACCCCCAGCACCCACGCCCCCACCAGTGCCACGACGATCCCGTTCAGCGGCGCGATGCCGATCCCGTACTCATTGCTCACCCACGCCACCACGCAGCCGAGCACGTACGGCACGAGCGCCTGCCAGCGCACCTTCTCGGTGAGCGTGGACAGCGGCGGCTGCCCGTGGCGCCAGCGCGCGATCCAGTCGCCGATGAGCACTCCGCCGACCGGCGGGATGAGGATGCCGATGAGGCTGAGGTAGCCCACGATGTGTCCCTCGACGCCGAGCAGCGCGAGCACGGTGCCGATGGCGACGCCGCCGATGATGAAGGGGCCCTTGCGCTTCGCGTTCGCGAGCTCGGCCCCGGCGACGCCGAAGGCGTAGGCGGCATCCGCGTTGGACTTCCACAGGTTCCCGAACAGGAAGAACAGGCCCCAGCCGATCATGCCCATGCCCAGCAGCAGCGTGGTGAAGTCGCCCTCGCCGAACGCGAGCGCGGAGACGGCGCCGAAGAACACCATCAGCCCGTTGCCGATCACGAAGCCGAGCCCGCAGGCGATGACGGCGTCGCGGCCGCGCTTTGCGAAGCGGGTCCAGTTCGCGGCCTGCGTGCCGGCAGAGGCGAAGGTGCCCACCACGGTCGTCACGGCCGCGGCCCAGGTCATGGAGGTGGTGGGGGCGATGTCGAACAGGCCCCGCCAGCCGCCCACCTCTCCGAGTGCGAGCGCGGTGATCCAGAAGGCGAGCACCAGGATCAGCGGGGTGGAGATCAGCGAGACCCAGTACATGCCCTCGTAGCCGTACAGCGCGGTGAGCATCATCAGGGCGGAGACGCCGATCATCACCAGCGCCGGCGCCCAGGCGCTCTCCCAGCCGAAGGCGAGCGCGGTCATCTGCCCGATCGAGCCGACCGCCACCCCGTACCAGCCGATCTGCGTGCCGCCCAGCAGTACGGAGACGAGCTTCGACCCGGCGGTGCCGAAGGTGTACCTCGACATCACCACCGTGGTCAGGCCGGTGCGGGCGCCGAGGAAGCCGATCGCGGCGACGTAGGCGCCGAGCACCACCGAGCCGACCAGCAGCACCGCCAGGAACTCGCTGAAGCGGAAGGCCGCGCCGATCGAGGCGCCGGCCATGAGCGTCGGCGCGAAGACGGTGAAGCCGATCAGCACCACCGAGATCGAGACGACGCCGCGCCGCGCCGAGGCGGGGACGGGCGTGACCGGGTAGTCGGGGTCGACGGGCTCCGTGCCCGCCTCCTCGCGCAGCTCGGCCGCGGTCACCGATCGGCGCCGTCGACGTCGGAGTCCTCGGCGCCTGCAGCGCGCGCGCCGTCGGCCGACGCGCTGAGCTCGTCGGCCTCCACGCCGATGTCCTCGCTCCAGATCTCGGGACGCTCGGCGATCATCCGCTCCATCAGCGCGATGCAGTTCGGGTCGTCGAGCACGTCCACGACCACGCCGCGCTCGCGCAGAAGGTCCTCGGCCATCTCGAAGGTGCGGTTCTCGCCCACCACGATCCGCGGGATCTCGTACAGCAGCTCGGTGCCGGAGCACATGATGCACGGCGACAGGGTCGTGTACAGCACCGACTCCCGGTACACGCTCGCGCGCAGCCGGCCCGCCTTCTCGATCGTGTCGGTCTCGCCGTGCAGGATCGCGGAGTCCTTCTGCACGCGCTGGTTGTGACCGGCGGCGAGCACCTCCCCGTCGTGCACGAGCACCGCGCCGATCGGCACCCCGCCCTCGTCCCAGCTCTTCCGCGCCTGCTCGATCGCGAGGGAGAGGAAGCGGCGGTCGTCCTCGGCGGTGGGGGTCCAGGTCATGGCGGAGTGCTCCTGCGGGGTGGGGGGAGGGGTCGCACGGCATAGTACGGCGTGCGGCGCGCGCAGGCAGTGGCCGATCCCGTCGTGACCGAGTCGCGACCTGCGGCGCGACTCCCGCCCGGCCAGGCCGCCGGTGCTCGTGGCCTCCGACACCGCCGTGCGCCCATGGAGCATGCTCATCGCCCGTCCCGCCCGCACCCCCACGCTCTTCGCCGCGCTCGACCTCCCGCGCCGCCTGCACAGGCGCCGAACGGAGCCCGGCATGCACCGCCGTCTCAGCCCATGTACGCCTCCGCCAGCAGCTCCGCCGACCGCAGCCGCTGCTCCACCCGCGGGCCCTGGTGGGCGATGATCAGCTCGTCGGCGCCGGTGGCCTCGGCGAACTCGGCGACCTGGTCCCGCACCACGTCGGCGGTGCCGACGGCGCTGTAGGTCGCCATCTGGTGCAGGTGCTGGGCCTGGGGCGCGGCGAGCAGCTCGTCGGCCTGCTCGTCGGTGTACTCAGTGCCCGGGCGCAGCAGCAGCGCCACCCGGCCGCGCATCATCTCGTGCTGCTGGCGCTCGGCGTCGGCCCGATCGTCGGCGGCGATCACGTTGAAGCCGGCGATGACGTGGGGCTTCTCGAGCTGCTCGGAGGGCTGGAACTCGCGGCGGTAGAGCGCGATCGCCTCGTGGAGAGCGCCGGGGGAGAAGTGCGAGGCGAAGGCATAGGGCAGCCCGAGCGCGGCGGCGAGGCCCGCGCCGAACAGCGAGGAGCCGAGGATGAACAGCGGGACGTCGGTGCCCTTGCCGGGATAGGCGTCCACGCCCGGGATCCGCGACCGGCCTTGCAGGTAGCCCTGCAGCTCCATGACGTCTTCGGGGAAGGAGTCGGCGGAGGCGCCGCTGCGGCGCAGCGCACGCATCGTGTTCTGGTCGGTGCCCGGCGCACGGCCGAGGCCCAGGTCGATCCGGCCCGGGTGGAGCGTCTCGAGGGTGCCGTACTGCTCGGCGATCACGAGCGGGGAGTGGTTGGGCAGCATGACGCCGCCCGCTCCGAGCCGGATGGTGCTGGTGTGCGCGGCGACGTGGGCGATCAGCACCGAGGTCGCGGAGGAGGCGATCCTCGCCATGTTGTGGTGCTCGGCGTACCAGACCCGCCTGTACCCGGTCTCCTCCGCCTTCCTGGCCAGGGCGACCGTCCCCTCGAGCGCCTCGGCCGGGGACTGGTCCCGGGCGGCGGTCGCGAGGTCGAGGATCGAGAGCGGGACGGGCATGGGGGCACCTTTCGTCGAGTGAGGGTGCCGTGCCGGCTGGCCCGGCACCCACGGGATCAACGCCTCACGTGCCGTTCCTCTTCCCGTGCTCCCGGGAGCAGCAGGGGGCTCCCGCCGCGGACCTCCCCTGAGACCCCATGTCACGAGAAGGTCACGGGCCCCTCCTGGTCTTCGCCCCCTGGCCCGGGAGCCACAGGATGGCCGCATCCCGCTGCAGGCGCACGGGACATGACCACTCTCCCCGAGTCCCAGGAGCTGCCATGTCCTACGTCCAGCCCGCCGACCTGGTGGACCGGCTCACCGCCGCCGGCGCCGCGAAGGCCTCCTACTCCACCGGCGCCACGATCCTCCGGGCGATCATGGGCGGCGCGATCCTGGCGCTGGCCGCCGCGTTCGCCGTCACCGTCTCCACCCAGACCGGCCAGCCGCTGCTCGGCGCGCTGCTCTTCCCCGTCGGCTTCATCATGCTGTACCTGATGGGCTTCGACCTGCTCACCGGGGTGTTCACCCTGGTGCCCCTCGCTTGGCTCGCCCGCCGAGACGGCGTCACCCTCCCCGCGATGCTGCGCAACTGGGGTCTGGTGTTCCTCGGCAACCTGATCGGCGCGATCGCCGTCGCGGTGCTGATGGCCATCTACTTCACCTACGGCTTCTCGACCGAGCCCAGCGCCGTGGGCGAGGCGATCTCCGAGATCGGGCACGGCCGCACCGTCGGCTACGCCGAGTACGGCGCGGCCGGGATGCTCACCCTGTTCGTGCGCGGGGTGCTGTGCAACTGGATGGTCTCCACCGGGGTGGTCGGCGCGTTCATGTCCGACAGCATGCTCGGGAAGATCGCCTGCATGTGGATGCCGGTGATGCTCTTCTTCTACATGGGCTTCGAGCACTCCATCGTGAACATGTTCCTGTTCCCCTCGGGCCTCCTGCTCGGCGCGGACTTCACCCTCATGGACTACCTGATCTGGAACGAGATCCCCACCGTGATCGGCAACCTCGTGGGCGGCCTGGCCTTCGTGGGCCTGCCGCTCTACCTCGCCCACCGCCGCCGCTCCGCCCCGACGGCCGATACCGCCCCCGTCATCACGGCCGACGCCGCTGCGGTCGCCCCCGAGGCTCCCGCCGATCTCCCCGCGGCCGTCTCGCCCGCCGGCTCGTCGGCCACTTCGCCCGCCGACCCGTCGGCCGACGGGCCCACCGAGACCCCTGACCTGGTGGGGGCGACCCGATGAGCGCCCGCATCGTCGTGATCGGCGCCGGGATGGCGGCGCATCGCCTGGTCGACTCCCTGGTCACCCGCGCGGAGGACCGCCTGACGATCACCGTCCTCGGCGACGAGGGCCGCCGCCCCTACGACCGGGTGGGCCTGACCCGCTTCTTCGACGGGGAGAGCCCCGCGGAGCTCGCGCTCCCGGACACGATCTTCGCCGACCCCCGCGTCACCCTCCACGAGGGCGACCCGGCCGCCGCGATCGACCGCGCTGCCCGCACCGTCACTACCGCCTCCGGAGCCGTCCACCCCTACGACCACCTCGTCCTCGCCACCGGCTCGGTCGCCGCCCGGCCCCCGGTCGAAGGCGCGGAGTTGCCCGGCTGCTTCGTCTACCGCACCCTCGCCGACGTCGACTCCCTGCAGCGCCACGTGCAGGAACGGGCCGCGGCGCTGGGACGCCCGGTGCGCGGGGTCGTCGTCGGCGGCGGACTGCTGGGCCTCGAGGCGGCCGGCGCCCTGCAGGGCATGGACGCCGAGGCGACCGTGCTCCAGTCCAGCGACCGGCTCATGTCCGCACAGCTGGACCTGCCCGCCGGGGCGGTGCTGCGCCGCCTCATCGAGGCCCGCGGCATCGCCGTGCGCACCGACGCCCGCACCACCGCGATCCGGCCCGGGCCCGACGGGGCCGTCGGGGCCGTCGCCCTCCGGGACGGCACCGAGCTGCCCGCGGACCTCGTCGTCCTCACCGTCGGCGTGCGCCCCCGCGACGAGCTCGCCCGCGCGGCGGGCCTTTCCTGCGAGGAGCGCGGCGGGGTGCGGATCGACGCGGCCTGCACCACCTCCGACCCCTCCGTCCACGCCATCGGCGAGGTCGCCGCCTTCGACGGGCAGTGCGTGGGCCTCGTCGCCCCCGGCTACGCCATGGCCGAGGTGGTCAGCGACCGGATCCTCGGCGGGGACGCGACCTTCGACGGCTACGACCTCTCCACCAAGCTCAAGCTCTCCGGAGTGGACGTCGCCTCCTTCGGCGACGCCTTCGCCACCACCCCCGGCGCCCTCGACGTCGTCTACACCGACCCCGTCAGCGGCGTCCACAAGAAGCTCGTCCTCTCCGACGACGCGAAGACCCTGCTCGGCGGGATGCTGGTGGGCGACGCCTCCGCCTACGGCTCCCTGCGCCCCCTCGTGGGCGGAGCGCTCGGCGCCGACCCGGCCGTGCACCTCCTGCCCGCCGGCGCCGGCTCCGCCCCCACCCCCGAGCTGCCGGATGAGGCGATCGTCTGCTCCTGCTCCTCCGTGAGCGCCGGGACGATCCGCCACGCCGTGCGCGAGCAGGGCTGCACCGATGCCGCCGAGGTCACCGCCTGCACCAAGGCCGGCGCCACCTGCGGCTCCTGCACCGTCATGGTGAAATCCCTGGTCACAGGCGAGCTCGCGAAGCTCGGCAAGGCCGTCTCCACGGGACTGTGCGAGCACTTCGACCTCACCCGCCGCCAGCTGTTCGACGCCGTGCACGTCTCGGGCCTGACCACCTTCAGCGCCGTCATCGAGCGCTTCGGCCGCGGCCGCGGCTGCGACGTGTGCAAGCCGGTCCTCGCCAGCATCCTCGCCGTCCTCGGCGGGGAGCACGTGCTGGACAACGAGAACGCGACGCTGCAGGACACCAACGACCACGTCATGGCGAACCTGCAGAAGGACGGCACCTACTCCGTCGTCCCCCGCATGCCCGGCGGGGAGGTCACCCCCGAGGGCCTGATCACGGTGGGGGAGGTGGCCCGCGACTTCGGGCTGTACACCAAGATCACCGGCGGCCAGCGCGTGGACATGTTCGGCGCCCGCCTCGAGCAGCTGCCCCTGATCTGGCAGCGCCTGGTCGACGCCGGCTTCGAGTCCGGCCACGCCTACGGCAAGTCCCTGCGCACCGTGAAGTCCTGCGTCGGCTCCGCCTGGTGCCGCTACGGCGTGATGGACTCCACCGGCATGGCCGTCACCCTCGAGCTGCGCTACCGCGGACTGCGTGCCCCGCACAAGTTCAAGCTCGGCGTCTCCGGCTGCGCCCGCGAGTGCGCCGAGGCGCGCGGGAAGGACGCGGGCATCATCGCCACCGCCCAGGGTTGGAACCTGTACGTCGGCGGGAACGGCGGTGCGACCCCGCGCCACGCCGAGCTGCTCGCCGAGGGCCTGGACGACGACACCCTGATCCGCACGCTGGACCGGTACTTCATGTACTACCTCCGCACCGCGGACAAGCTCCAGCGCACCGCGCCCTGGGTCGAGTCCCTCGACGGCGGGATCGACTCCCTGCGCGCGGTGATCATGGAGGACTCCCTGGGGCTGGCCGCGGACCTCGACGCCGCCATGGCCCGCCACGTCTCGGCCTACCGCGACGAATGGGCCGAGACCCTCGCCGATCCCGCGAAGCTCGCCCGCTTCCGCTCCTTCGTCAACGCCCCCACCACCCCCGACCCCGGCCTCGCCCATGTCCCCGAGCGCGGCCAGCTCCGCCCCGCCCGGCCCGAGGAGCGCGGCGACGCCCGCGTCCTGATCGCCGGCACGACCCTGGAGGTACGACGATGACCACGACCCTCACCACCCCCACCCTCGCCCCCCAGCTCGCCGCGAACTGGGAGCGCCTGTGCCCGCTGGCGGACCTCGAGGTGGAGCGCGGACGCGCCGCGCTCCTCGGCGAGGAGCAGGTCGCCCTGTTCCTGCTGCCCGGCGGGGACGTGCGCGCCGTGGACAACCACGACCCCTACTCGGGCGCGAACGTCATCTCCCGCGGCATCGTCGGCTCCCGCGCGGGACGCCCCACCGTCGCCTCCCCGATGTACAAGCAGGTCTTCGACCTGCGCTCGGGCACCTGCGTCGACACCCGCGGAAAGTCCGTGGAGCGGCTGCGCGTCTGGCCCGTGCGCACCCTCGACGGGGACCTGTACGTGCTGCGCGGGGGCGCGCGGTGAGCGGCGCCGTCCCCGGCCGCGTCGCCCTCGTCGGTGGCGGGCCCGGTCCGCTGGACCTGCTCACCGTGCGCGCCCTGCGCCTGCTGCGCGCGGCCGACGTGGTGATCGCCGACCGGCTCGGCCCCGCCGCCGAGATCCGCGCGGAGCTGCGTCCCGACGCGCTGCTGGTCGACGTGGGCAAGCACCCCGGCCATCACCCCGTCCCGCAGGAGCGGATCAGCGCGCTCCTGGTCGAGCACGCCCTCGCCGGGCGCGCGGTCGTGCGGCTCAAGGGCGGCGACCCCTTCGTGCTCGGCCGCGGCGGGGAGGAGGTGCTCGCCTGCCGGGCGGCGGGGATCGAGGTCGAGGTGGTCCCCGGGATCTCCAGCTCCCTCGCCGTGCCCCAGGCCGCCGGGATCCCCGTCACCCATCGCGGCACCTCGGCAGGCGTGCACGTGGTCAGCGGTCACGACGCCGCCGGGCCGCACGGCCCGTCCCCGGCGACCCTCGCCGCACTCGCCGACGACAGCATCACCACCGTGGTGCTGATGGGGGTGCGGACCCTGCCCGCCCTCGTCGCCGCCGCCCGCGCCCACGGCGTGCCGGGGGAGCGGCCCGTCGCGATCATCGAGAACGGGCACACCCCGCGCCAGCGCACCACCCTCACCACCCTCGAGCGCGCCGTGCGCGCCGCGGAGGAGGCGCAGGTGCGCAGCCCGGCCGTGATCGTGATCGGCGAGGTCGCCCGGCCCGGGCTGCTCGGCGCGGAGCCCCCGGCGCTCGAGGAGGAGCCGGCGGTGCTCGGCGCGGGCGTCCTCGCGGGCGCCCCGGTCGGACTCCCGGCCGTGCCCTTTGCCCCGCCGGTCGCGCCTCGTGCTCCGTCGGTCGCGTCTCTCGCCCCGACGGTCGGTTCCGCCGATGCCTCGACCCTGGTCACGGGGCTGTCGGCCACGGGGCCAGGGGCGTGAGCGCCCCCGCGCGCCTCTCGTCCGCGCTCGAGGGGCGGCGCCTCGTCCTGGCCCTGGACCGCAGGGCCGACGAGCTCGCCGCCGCGCTCCGGCGACACGGCGCCGCGATCCAGCACGCCCCCGCGATGAGCATGATCCCGCACGTCGACGACCCGCTGCTGCTGGAGCGCACCGCCGAGCTCGTCGCCCGCCCGCCGCAGCTGCTGGTCGCGACCACCGGGGTGGGGATGCGCGGCTGGTTCGAGGCGGCCGAGGCCGCCGGCATCGCCCCCGCTCTGCGCGCCGCGCTCGCCGGCACCCGCGTCCTCGCCCGCGGCCCGAAGGCCCGCGGCGCCGCCCAGAACGTCGGCCTCGCCGTCGACTGGGTCGCGGTCGACGGCACCTCCGCCGAGATCATCGAGCACCTCGCGGGCCGCGACCTGCATGGCATCCGCGCCGCCGTCCAGCACCACGGCTCCGGCGCCGACGGCCTCGACGAGGCACTCGAGCAGGCCGGGGCGCAGGTCACGGCCCTGACCGTCTACCGCTGGGGACCGCCCCGCGATCCCGCGGCCGTGCACCGCTCCGCGCTCGCCGCCGCCGCCGGCGAGGTCGACGCGGTGCTGTTCACCGCCGCACCGGGCACCGAGAACTGGCTCACCGCGGCAGAACGGGCCGGTGCTCTGCCCGGCATCGTCGCGCACGCCCGCGCCGGGCGACTGCTGATGGCGGCTGTCGGCCCTCTCACCGCCGGGCCGCTCGAGGCGCGCGGGATCCCTGCGCTGCTGCCCGCCCGCAGCCGGATGGGCGCGCTCGTGCGCACCGTCGTCCAGCACTTCGATCCCGCCGACGCCGGCCGTCGCCTCCAGGAGGACGCCTCATGACCACCCTCGTCGCCTGCTCGCACGGAACCCGCTTCCCGGCCGGCCGCGCCGCCGTCGCCCGGATCCGTGCCGCCCTCGCCGACGCGGTCCCCGGGACCGAGGTGCGGGAGGCCTACGTCGACGTCGAGCAGCCCGAGGTCGCCGGCGTCGTCGCGGAGGCCGCCGCGCACGGGCCCGTCGTGGTGCTGCCGCTGCTGCTCTCGACCGGATTCCACACCTCCGTGGACATCGCCGCCGCCGTCGCCCCGCACCCCGGCGCGGCGGCCGCCGACCCGCTCGGCCCCCACGAGCAGCTGGTGCGGGCCCTGCGGGACCGCCTGGCCGCCGTGAGCGGCGGGGACGCCGGGCACCGCCCGGGCGACCACGTGGTGCTCGCCGCCGCCGGCTCCACCGACCCGGCCGCCGCCCGCGCGGTCGAGCGGATGCGCGACCTGCTCGCCGCACGCCTGCCCGCGCCCGTCACGATCGGCTATGGCGCCGGCTGCGCACCCACGCTCCCCGAGGCCGTGGAGGCGGCTCGCGCGGCCGGGGCGCGGCGCGTGATCGCCGCGAGCTACGTGCTGGCCCCGGGGCACTTCGCCGGGCTCGTCGAACGTGCCGGGGCGGACCTCGTCTCCGCCCCGCTCGGCGACCATCCCGCGGTGATCGCCGTGGCGGCGGCACGGTTCCGGGAGGCGTGCGGGATCCTCGCCGCTCCCGTCGCCGGCTGATCGTGGCCGGCCGGCGGTGCGGTGGTCCCAGCGTCGAGGCGTCCCCGCGGGAACGCCGGACGACGTCCTCGCTCAGACCTTCGCGTCGGCCTCGTCGTCGGCGGTGACGTCGTGCGCGGTCCCGCCCAGCAGGTGATCGCCGCCGACAGGGCTGGAGATCCAGTCTTCGACGCGCCAGCCCGCCGCCGGGCCCCCCACCAGGGTGACCAGGCCCGTGTTGTACAGCGGCCGCTCGGACAGCGAGGCGGCGCCGAGCCCGCCGGCGACCGAAGCGAACACGCGGATCGCGGCGCCGTGGCTGATCACGACGACGGTCGCGTCCTC
Source organism: Brachybacterium sp. SW0106-09 (assembly GCF_001293905.1). Classification (NCBI taxonomy): domain Bacteria; kingdom Bacillati; phylum Actinomycetota; class Actinomycetes; order Micrococcales; family Dermabacteraceae; genus Brachybacterium; species Brachybacterium sp. SW0106-09. The sequence goes on along the minus strand of NZ_BCAK01000007.1, from coordinate 85,063 downwards.
GGCGTGCTGATCCGCGATGTGCCGCAGCGCCCGGGTCCAGCGGTCCCAGAACTCTCGGCCGGTCTCGCCGCCGGGCAGCCCGCCCTCGAGCTCGCCCGCGCTCCAGCGGTGGTGGTTGTCCTGATAGGCGTCGACGGCCTCCGCGTCCTGCCGGCCCTGGTGGATCCCGGCGCGGATCTCCTCGATCCCCTCGGTCAGGCGCGGGCTGAGCCCGCGCGAGGCGGCGAGCGGGGCCGCGGTCTCGTGGGTGCGCAGCAGGCGGGAGACGTGGATGGCGGCGATGTCCTCGTGCGCGAGCGCGGCGGGGACCGCACGGGCCTGGGCGTGACCGAGCGTGGTCAGCCCCGGCCCGGGATAGGCGGCGTCGAGGATCCCCTCGACGTTGGAGGGCGTCTGGCCGTGGCGGAGAAGGAGGAGGCGCATGCTCAGCACCGTACGAGATCCGTCGTGAGCGTGCACGGACGCGCTCTCGGCGGCGTTCTGCATCACAGCGCCCTCGACCTCGGCTGCTTCCCGGGGCGGCGCCTCCAGCGTCTCGCCGCCGCGCTCGCCGGTCGCCGGGGACCGCGCCCCCGCCGCAGGTCAGGACCGACGTGACCGACACTCCGCGGCCGTCTCTGTCCGACCCCTCGCCGCTGCCCCCGGGACCGTGCCGCCCACGACTCCCAGCGAGCTCCCCGACACCCTCCCGGCAGATCACGGATAGCTGACAGCGGCTCTACAGCCTGCGCTTCTAGCTTTCCGGCTCCACACCAGGAGACCGAGAGGACCCGTCATGGACACCACCGACCCCCGCCGCGTCGGCCGCCCCTATCCCGAGGCGCGCGAGCACACCGTCGCACGGAACTCCGCCGGAGCGGTTCCCTCGGGCACTGCACCGCGCAACAGCTTCGAGGGCCGGCCCCTCCACCACCCGGACGAGGACGTCGAGGACCAGGGCCTCGCCTTCGACGTCGGCACTCTGGTCTCCCGACGCGGCGCGCTCGGCGTGCTCGGTGCGGGCAGCGTCACCGCCGTCCTCGCCGCCTGCACCGGCGGCTCCGCCTCCACCACCGGCGCCGCGAGCGATGGGGGAGGGGCGAGCGATGCCGGCGGCTCCAGCGCGACGTCCGAGCTCACCGAGACGCCCGGCGAGACTGCGGGCCCCTACCCGGGCGACGGCTCCAACGGCGCCGACGTGCTCGAGACCAGCGGCGTGGAGCGCTCCGACATCCGCTCCTCCATCGACTCGGACACCACCGCCGAGGGCATCCCCCTCGACATCACCATGACCATCATCGACATGGCCGGCGGCGACGTGCCGATGCAGGGCGCGGCCGTGTACCTGTGGCAGTGCGACGCCGCCGGGCAGTACTCGATGTACTCCGAGGGCGTGGAGGAGGAGACCTACCTGCGCGGCGTGCAGATCGCCGACGCGCAGGGCAAGGTCACCTTCACCTCCATCTTCCCCGGCTGCTACGCCGGCCGCTGGCCCCACCTCCACTTCGAGGTGTTCCCCGACGCGGAGTCGATCGTCGACGCGACCAACGCGATCCTCACCTCGCAGATCGCGCTGCCCCAGACGGAGGCGGACGGCGTCTACGAGCTCACCGAGTACGCGGGCAGCGCTGAGAACCTCTCCCAGCTCACCCTCGAGACCGACGGGATCTTCTCCGACGGCTACGAGCAGCAGCTCGCGGCCCTCTCCGGCGACCTCGATTCCGGCTACTCCTTCGCCATCGACGTCCCGATCGACACCACCACCGAGCCCGAGGCCGGCGGGATGGGCGGCGGGGGGATGGGCGGCGGCGAGGGCGGACCCGGCGGCACCCCGCCCGAGGGTGCGCCGGGCGAGGGCGCACCGGGCGGTGCGACTTCGGAGGACGACAGCGGGACGTCGCAGAGCTGACGCGGCACCAGCAGGGATGATGCGGCGAACAGGGCAGACGCGGCTCCGGTCGAGCTGATGCGGCCTGGAGAGAGGTGACCCGGCACGAGCAGGTCTGGCCCGGACGAGCTGCCCACGGCGGCAGGGTGATCAACAGAAAGGGGACTCCAGCGGCACGCTGCGGAGCTCAGCTCCTCGCCGTGCCGCTGGAGTCCCTGTTCTGCAGATGCCACCTCAGGAGACCGCGCCTCGAGGGGTCCCGGCATCGCTGACCACCGGGTTCGCGCGGACCGTCTGCCCGCGATCGGTAGTGAACTCGATCGTCTCGACGACGCGGCTGGAGCGATCCTCCCGGGTGCCGCTGTAGTGCACGTGCGAGGAGATCACCCGCCCCTCGGCCCGCATCCCGCTCGAGGCCAGACGCCGCGCCCGCAGCAGGTCACGCACGGCCGAGAACATCATCCACAGCGCCACCAGCACCAGCAGCAGTGCGACCAGCCCGAAGACCGCTCCGAACGCGCCGAAGCCCATGCGCACCCCGTCCATGGTTCCCCCTTGCTCTCACCCGTCGGCCCCCGCCGACGTGTCCCTGCGACCGAGCGTACTTGGCACGGTGCGGCGCGGGACGGCGGGGGCTAGAGTCGGGATCGAGCATCCGCCAGCGGGAAGGACCCTCATGCGACGCAGCATCGTCAACGACCCCGACCAGCTCGTCCCCGAGGCGCTGGAGGGCTTCGTCCTCAGCCATCCGGGCCGCCTCGCCCTCGACGCCGAGCACCGCTTCGTGCGCCGCGCCGAGCCCGCGAGGGGCAAGGTCGGCCTCGTCTCCGGCGGCGGCTCCGGCCACGAACCCCTGCACGCAGGCTTCGTCGGGAAGGGCATGCTCGACGTGGCGGTCGCCGGCGCCGTCTTCGCGAGCCCCACCGCGCTGCAGGTCCTCGAGGCCACGAAGGCCGCGGACTCCGGCCACGGCGTCGTCCAGATCGTCAAGAACTACACCGGCGACGTGCTGAACTTCCGCATCGCCGGCGAGATCAGCGGCGACTCCGAGGTGGAGACCGAGATCGTGCTGGTGGACGACGACCTCGCCACCGACACGGCCGACGGGGGAGGCCCGGGCCGCCGCGGCACCGCCGCCACCGTGATCGTCGAGAAGGTGTGCGGAGCCGCCGCCGAGGAGGGCCAGGACCTCGCCGCGGTCGCCGCCGTCGGACGACGCGCCGCCGCCTCCGCCCGCACCATGAGCCTCGCACTGACCGCCGGAACCCATCCGGGTGATGAGGAGCCCCAGTTCGCCCTCGGCGACGACGAGGTCGAGCTCGGCGTCGGCATCCACGGCGAGCGCGCCGCCCAGCGCGTCCCCTTCACCACCGCCGACGGCCTCACCGACCTGCTCCTGGACCCGCTGCTGGAGGAGCTCGGCCTGGAGCGCGGCGCCGAGGTGCTCGCGATCGTGGGCGGCCTCGGCGGCACCTACGCTCTCGAGCTGAACCTCGTCGCCCGTCGCCTCCACCACCGCCTGGGCGACGCCGGCCTCGCTGTCGGCCGCAGCCTCGTCGGCTCCTACGTGACCAGCCTCGACATGCACGGCGTCTCGCTGACGCTGATGCCGCTGGACGAGGAGCTGCGCCGTCTCTGGGACGCGCCCGTCCAGACCCCTGCCCTGACCTGGTGAGGAGCACCGCGATGACCGACCACGCCCTGCCCGACGACTTCGGCCGTCTCGTCGTCACGACCCTTCGCGAGAGCCTCGAGGGTGCCGCGCCCGCGCTCGGCGACCTCGACCGCCGTGCCGGAGACGGCGACTTCGGCGACAACGTCCGCGTCGCCATGAAGAACCTCGGCCGCGAGCTCGAGGGCGGCGAGCCCGCCGACTACCGCGGCTGGGTCACCGCCATGTCCCGCGCCTGGCTCGGCGTGGGCGGCACCTCCGGGCCCCTGTTCGGCATGTTCTACCGTGATCTCGCGAGGGCCGCCGGCGACGGCGAGGCCCCGGACCTCGCCGCGCTCGCCGAGGCGCTCGCGGCCGGGCAGGCCGTGATCCAGAAGTACGGCGAGGCCGAGGTGGGCGACCGCACCATGGTCGACGCCCTCGCCCCGGCCGTCACCGCGCTGCGCGAGGCCGCCGGCTCCGGGGCCGATGCCGTGCACGCGCTCGGCGCCGCGGAGAAGGCCGCGATCGACGCCGCGAAGGGCACCGCCGAGCTCACCGCCCGACGCGGCCGCGCCAGCTACGTCGGCGACAGCGCGAAAGGCGTCATGGACCCCGGAGCCTGCGCGATGGCGCTGGTCGTCGGCGCGCTGCGCGCCGCGGCCGGGGCCGACGGGGGAGAGGTCCGCGCCGACTGGATCGGGTGAGGCCCGCGCATCGTCTCGTGCCTTCGAGCTCAGCAGCTCGGCCGGCGACGGGCCATCGGCGGAACGCGGCGGATCGGTTCAGCGTCGCGCTCGACGCCGAGTCTTCCGCGGGTTCTCGGCGAGGATCCTGCGTGCTTTCATCGCGAACTCGTCGGCGAGCTCCAGGAACTCTGCGTCGAGACGGTCTTCCACGATGAAGCGCTCGTTGCCGCGGGACTCCATCTGCACGGTGTAGGTCCGAGCGCTGTCATCGGGGCGGGGACGGGAGCCGAGTGTCATCGCGATCTCCTCATGCTGGTTCGGACACGAGTCTACCGAGGAGCCCCGCACGGCCGGAAGGGATGGCGGGCGGCGCCGGCGCGCTCCGGGACATCTCGAGGATCTCCTGGATGAGGATCTCGTTCCGCAGGACTGTGGATGACGGCTCCGGACACCTCGCGCACCGCAGACTCGCCCGCTGGTAGGTTCGCTCTTCGTGTCCGACCTCGCCGCCCTGCTCCCCGATCTCAGCACCACCTCGTGGCTGCTGGTGGTGCTCGGCGCGCTGATCGTCGGCTTCTCCAAGACCGCGCTGCCCGGCGCAGGGACCCTCGCCGCAGGCGCGTTCGCACTGGCCATGCCCGCGAAGGAGTCCACCGCCGCGCTCCTGCTGCTGCTGATCCTCGGCGACATGACGGCGCTGTGGGTGTACCGACGCGAACCGGACTGGCGCACCCTCGTGCGCCTCCTCCCCAGCGCCATGGTCGGCGTGATCATCGGCGTGTTCTTCTTCGCCGCGGTCGACGACACCACCGTGCGCGTCACCATCGGCGTGATCCTGCTGGCGCTGGTCACCCTCACCCTCGTCCGCCGCGCCCAGGCCGCCCGCCGCACCGCGGCGGAGTCGGAGGCGTCGGACCACTCTTCGGCCCCCGGGCCCGCGACCCGCGCCGAGTCCGAGGGCGGCCGCCGCAAGGGCGCCGCCGCGACCGCGCAGGGCATCGGCTACGGCCTGCTCGGCGGCTTCACCACCATGGTCGCCAACGCCGCCGGGCCCGTCATGTCGCTGTACCTGCTGATGATGCGGATGCCGGTGCTGACCTTCCTGGGCACCTCGGCGTGGTTCTTCGCCGTGATCAACCTGTTCAAGCTGCCCTTCTCCGCAGGGCTCGGCCTGTTCACCGCCGAGACCCTCGCGATGGACGCGCTGCTCGTGCCGGTCGTGCTGCTGGCCGCCTTCGCGGGCGCGAAGGTCGCCCGCCGCATCTCCCAGTCGGTCTTCGACAAGCTGGTGCTGGGCCTGACGGTCCTCGCCGCGATCGGCCTGCTCATTCCCTGACCGGGGTCGGGCCCTCACCGCAGCTCGGCCCGTCACGGCTCCTCGTCGGCCCCCGCGCCAGCGCCCGGCCCGGCCGACGCCGCCCAGCGGCCGAGCCGTTCGATCTCCTCCAGCAGCTCGGGCGGGTCGATGACCTCGACCGGCGCGCCGATCCGGGCCAGGTGCAGCGCCACCCAGGTCAGGTCATCGGCGCCGGCGCGGAGCACGCAGGCGTCCTCCCCGTCGGCCTCGAGCGTGCCGGAGCGTGCCGGGACGTGGGGTGCGATCTGGTCGTACGGGGCCAGGATCCGCACGGTGCAGGCGGTGGGGTAGGAGCTGACGGTGATCGACTCCCGCACCGCGGCCTCGATGTCCGGGACGGGGCGGTCGGTGATCGGCAGGGTCGAGGCGCTCACCTCGTGCATGCGGTCCAGGCGGAAGGTGCGCCAGTCCTCCCGCTCCAGGTCCCAGGCGAAGAGGTACCAGCGCCCCTCCATCGACAGCACCCGGCGCGGCTCGAGGCGCCGCTCGAACCGCTCCCCGTCGGCCCGCTCGTAGTCCACCCGCACCCGCACCCCGTCCCGCACCGCGGTGACCAGGGACAGCAGCACCTCCGAGCGGGCGCCGGGAGCGTGACGGGAGATCACGCCCATCGCCTCGGAGACCGCACCGACCTCCGCTCGCACGGACGCGGGCAGGATCCGGTCCAGTGCCGCGAGCGCCCGCAGCGCCTCCTCGTCCAGCCCGTCGATACCGGACGAGGCGGCGAGCCGCAGGCCGACGGCGACCGCGACCGCCTCCGGGGAGCTCAGCAGCAGCGGAGGCAGGGCCCGGCCCGCGCCGAGCTGATACCCGCCGCCGTGCCCGGCCGAGGTCAGCACCGGATAGCCCATCTGCCGCAGCCGATCCACGTCCCGGCGGACGGTCCGCGTGGTCACGCCCATCTCGTCGGCCAGCTCGGGCCCGGTCCACACCGAGCGGGACTGCAGCAGCGCCAGCAGACGCAGCGCCCTCGTGGTCACGTCGCTCATCGCGCCTCCTCGTCCCGCGTCGACCGGTGTCCGGTCCTGGTGGTGCACAGTCTGCCCCGCTTCGCGGACAGGATCTGTCCGCATCGGTGCGGAGGGTGGGGCCTGTCAGCATCCGCACCCACCGAGGAGCACCCCATGCCTTTCCTGACCGCCGAGACCACCGACGAGCGTGACAGCCTCGCCACCTTCGCCCAGCAGCAGATCGAGCAGGTCGCCACCGCCCTGCACGGACTCGACCAGGAGCAGCTCGCCCTGGTCCCGAGCGCCTCCGGGATGAGTCTCGGCGCGCTCGCCCGCCACGTCCTGCTGATCGCGGGCGGCGCGGCGCTGTCCATCGCCGCCGCCCCCGGACCGGGCTCCGACCCCGAGCGCACCCCGGAGCAGCTGCAGGCCGAGGGTGGGCTCGCCCCCGACGCCCTGCGCCCCGAGGACACCCCGGCCTCCCTCATCGCGCAGCTGCACCAGGCGGGGGAGGAGCTCGCCGCCGCGATCCGCGCCGCCGACCTCGACATGCTCGCGCCCGTCCCCGACGCGCCCTGGTTCGAGGGCCGCACCCGCTGGAGCCTGCGCTGGTACGCCCTGCACCAGATCGAGGAGAACGCCCGGCACGCCGGCCACGCCGACATCCTTCGCGAGAGCATCGACGGGAAGGGCGCCTACGAGCTCAACGCGCTCGCCGCCGGCCAGGAGTGGCCGCCGGCAGGGTGGTGAGCGCCAGGCGCCCGCGCCCCGCCCCCGACCATCCCTGCTCACGGTCGGCCCCAGGAGGAACGCCATGACCGACGACGACGCCGACCGCACCCCCGCCCCGTTCACCTCCATCGCCTGGCGGCTCGGCCACGTCATCGTGGGCGTGCTCGCCGTGCGCGGCACAGGCGCGCCGCCACCGAAGCGCCCTGCCGCCCGGACGGCCAGGGTGTGGACCTCCCTGGGCAGGGAAAACGCCTGCCCATAGGCTCGGCAGGGTGAGCATCCCCGACGCCGAGCAGGCACCGCCGACCCTGACCCGACGCCGCACCGCCGGGGCCCGCGTCACGATCACCCTCGCCGCGCTCGGCATGCTCGGCCCGTTCACGATCAACACCGTCTTCCCCGCGTTCGCGCAGATCGGCGAGGAGTTCGACGCCTCCGACGTGGTCCTCCAGCAGCTGATCAGCGTCTACCTCGCGTCCTTCGCGGTGATGAGCGTGTTCCACGGCCCGCTCTCGGACGCCCTCGGCCGCAAGAAGGTCATGCTCGCCGGGCTCGCGATCTACATCGTGGCGATGTTCGGGGCGGTGCTCGCCACCGGGCTCGGGGCGCTCATCGCTCTGCGGATCCTGCAGGGCGTCAGCGCCGGCGCGGCCACGATCGTCTCCCGCGTCGTGGTGCGGGACCTGTTCGCCGGCGCCGAGGCGCAGCGGCTGATGGCCCGGATCATGATGATCTTCGCGCTCGCCCCCGTGATCGCGCCCGTCCTCGGCGGCTGGCTGCTGCTGCTCGGCGACTGGCGCTGGGTGTTCGCCGGCGTCGGCCTCTACGGCGTGCTGGTCCTCGTGCTCACCGCCCTGATGCCCGAGTCGCTGCCGAAGGAGGCCCGGATCCCGCTCCGGATCGGCGCCGTGCTCGGGTCCCTGTGGGAGGTGGGCCGCTCCCCGATGATGCTGCGGATCGCGCTGGCCACCGCCTTCGGCTTCGCCGCCCACTTCGTGTTCGTCGCCGCCGCGCCGATCATCGTGGTGCGCCTGCTGGGCCTGGGCGAGCAGGACTTCTGGGTGCTCTTCGCCCCGCTGATCATCGGGATGATGGCCGGCTCCCTGGTCGTCGGTCGCGCGGCCGACGTGATGGACCGCAGCCGGCTGATCACGATCGGCTACATCGGCACCCTCGCCACCAGCGTGCTGAACCTCGTGCTCGTGCTCCTGGCGCCCGACCCGGCCGGCGGCCTGGACCTCACGCTGCTGCCCGTCCTCGTCGGCCCCGCGCTGATGTCCTTCACCGCCTCCCTCTTCTTCGCCCCGATGCAGCTGGAGATCCTCGAGCTGTTCCCGCACCAGCGCGGCGCCGCCGCCTCGATGGGCACCTTCTTCACCCTCGTGATGAACGCGCTGCTCTCCGGCGTGATCGCCCCGCTGATCACCGGCAGTCTCACGGTGGTGGCGCTCGCCGCGCTCGGCTGCGTGATCGTCGGGGCGCTGCTGTGGGCCTGGCACCTGGCCGACCGTTCCCGTCGGCTGGCCGCCGCCGCATGAGCCGCCCGGCCGACGGGCGGACCGCTCGCCGCGGTGGGATCGACCCCGCCCCGTCCCCGGGCTACGGTGGGGCCGCCACCGCGCCGGCCCGGCCGCGACCGACCTCGGGAGAGCACATGAGCATCACCGGAAGACTCGACGGCGGCGACCTGGTGCTGCGCCGCACCGTCCCCGCCTCGCGGACGCGGATCTGGCAGCACCTCACCGACCCGGACCGCCTCGCCACCTGGTACGGGACCTACTCCGGCGACCCCGCGAGCGGCGTCGTCGAGGTGACCATGACCGCCGAGCCCGGTGAGCCCGCCACTTCCCCGTGGAGCATCCACGCCTGCGAGCGCGAGCGACTGCTCATCGTCAGCTCCGCCCTCGGCGACCAGGTCTGGAAGCTCTCGCTCGAGCTCGAGGGCGGCTCCGACGGGGCCGGCGGCGCCGCGGGCGACCTCACCCACCTCGCGCTGCGCCACCACGACGTGCCCGCCGACATGGTCGAGCACATCGGCCCCGGCTGGGAGTGGTACCTCGACCGGCTCGTCGGCGCCGTCACCGGCTCCCGCGTGCCGGGCATGGACGTGTGGGACGCGGAGTACATGAGCCGCGCCCCCGCGTACGCCGCGCTCGCCGACTGAGCGCTCGCCGACCGGGCGCTCGCCGACCGGGCGCTCGCCGGCCGGGCGCCCGTCGATCGGACCTCGCGCGCCGGGCGCGCGGCGCTCAGCCCAGCAGCACGAGACCGCGCACGAGCGCGAGCAGCGAGCCCGCCACCGCCAGCACCATCACGATCCGCATCGCCCGCTCCGGCGGGATCCTCGGCCCCAGCCACGACCCGACGATCGTGCCCGTGAGCAGCGCGAGGACGAGCACCGCCCAGCTCACCGGCGGCAGGGTGGGCAGCGCCCGCTTCGCCAGGAGCGAGACGATGCTCAGCACCAGGAACTGCAGCTGGGCAGTCGCCGCGAACTGCCGGTGCGGCCACCCCGTCGCCCGCGCATAGATCACCACCCCCGGACCGCCCACACCGGCGGTCACGTTCATGAACCCGGAGGCCAGCCCGCCCACCGCGCCTAGCGACTGCGACCTCGGCAGGGTGCGACCGCGCAGCAGCAGCGTCAGCGCGAGACCCGCGATCACCACGGCGCTGACCGTGACCATCAACGGCGCCTCGGGGATCAGTGACACCGCGACCGCGCCCGGAATCACCCCCACCACGCCCATCGGCACGAGCACCGCCGCTCGCGGCCAGTCCACGTCGTGCCGCTGTGCGGCGAGGTTCAGCGCCGAGGACAGCGCCCCGCACAGGTTCGTCACCAGGATCCCCTCGAAGGGGCCGAGCACCAGCACCAGGAACGGCGCGGACAGCAGCGCGAACCCCATCCCCGTGGACCGCTGCGCGAGCGCCCCGACCAGCACCGTCACGGCGAGCCCCAGCAGCGGAAGCAGGAGCGGTCCGGTCATGGGCTCCAGGCTACGTGCCGCTCGAGGCGCCCGACCGGTCCGCCGGCCGACGAACCCCGCCTGCATCACAGCGCCCGTCGGCCACAATGGCTCCGTGACCTCCACCGCCTCCCTCGACACCGTCCTCGACCTGCTGCGCGCGGACCCGCAGAGCGAGGCCGAGCTCGAGCACCTCGCCCGCGAGGCGCAGCTCCTGCCCGCCGGGGAGCTCGTCTACCTCGTCGACACCCGCCCCGCGACCGAGGCCGCGCTGCTGTTCAGGGTGCTGGACAAGGCGCGAGCGCTCGCCGTCTTCGAGGGCCTCAGCCCCGACCACCAAGCCGAGCTGATCTCCGCCCTGCGCACCCCGCAGGTCGCCGAGATCATCGGCGACCTCGACCCCGACGACCGCGCCTCGCTGTTCGACGAGCTGCCCGCCTCCGTCGCCGAGCGCCTCATGCACGGCCTGGACGCCGACGAGCGGGCGATGACCACCGCGGTGCTCGGCTACCCGCGCCACGCGATCGGACGGTACATGTCCCCGGAGGTGCTCGCGCTGCGCCCCGAGCAGACCGTCGCCGAGGCGCTCGCCGAGGTGCGCGAGCGCGGCGAGGACGCGGAGACCGTGTACCTCCTGCCCGTCGTGGACTCCTCCCGCGTGCTGCTGGGGGTCGTGGGCCTGCGCCGCCTGCTGCTGACCGCGCCGGAGGAGCGCGTGGGTGACCTCGCCCACGAGGCCGTCCGCGCCCGCGCGACCGACGACCGGGAGGAGGCCGCCCGGCGGTTCTTCGCCGCGAAGCTGCTGGCCATGCCGATCGTCGACGCGGAGGAGCGGCTCGTCGGAGTGCTCACCGTCGACGACGCGGTGGACATCATCGAGCGGGAGAACGCCGAGGACTCCGCCCGCACCAGCGGCTCCGAGCCGCTGACCCGCTCCTATCTCGCCACCCCGATCCTGCGCGTGGTCCGCTCCCGCATCGTGTGGCTGCTGGTGCTGGCGGTCTCCGCGATCCTCACCGTGCAGGTGCTGGAGATCTTCGAGGACCGCCTCGAGCAGGTGGTCGTGCTCGCGCTGTTCATCCCGCTGCTGACCGGCACGGGAGGGAACACCGGCAACCAGGCCGCGACCACCGTCACCCGCGCCCTCGCCGTCGGCGAGGTGCGGGTGCGGGACCTGCCGCGCGTGGTGTGGAAGGAGCTGCGCGTCGGCGCCGTGCTGGGGGCGGTGCTCGGGTGCCTCGGGTTCGCCGTCTCCGGGCTCGTCTACGGCCTGTCGATCGGGCTCGTGATGGGGCTGACGCTGCTGTCCATCTGCATCATGGCTGCGATCGTCGGCGGGCTGATGCCGCTGGTCGCCAAGCGGATCGGCGCTGACCCGGCAGTGTTCTCCAACCCGTTCATCTCGACCTTCTGCGACGCGACGGGGCTGATCATCTACTTCACGATCGCGACGGTGGTGCTGGGGCTGTAGGCGGGGGCTCAGCCGAGGGCCGCGACGCTGAAACCCGTCGGCGCGAGCGCCGCCAGCTGCTCCCGCAGGAGAGCGCCGACCTCCTCGCGCCGCGCCGCGTCCATGCGCTCGATCGGTCCGGTCACGCTCACCGCGAGCGAGCGCCCGCCCGGCCGTACCAGTGCCACGCCGACGCAGGCGATCCCCGCCTCGTTCTCCTCGATCTCGGAGGCCCAGCCGCGCTGCTCCGCCTCGGCGATGACCTCCGTGAGATGGGCAGATGTCACGGCGCGGCCGTCGTCGTCCCTCTCAGTGGCTCGTACATAGGACTCCAGCCCCGCACCGCGGACACCGTCGGCCGTGAGGATCGCCCGGCCCATCGCGGTGCGGGCCGCGGGGGCCCGGCTGCCCACCCGCGACCAGACTCGCAGCGCGCGCTCGGGCTCGACCTTGTCGAGGTAGAGCACGTGCGGACCGTCGAGCCGGCCCAGGTGCACCAGCTCCTGCACCTCCTGCGAGATCGCGGCGAGGGCCGGCGCCATGAGGACGGGCAGGTTCTCCTCCCGCTCGAAGCGGCTGGCGAGCAGCGGGAGCGCGGCACCCAGGCGGTAGGTCTGGTCCGTGACGGCCTGCTCGGCGAAGCCCCGATGCATCAGCGCGCGCAGCAGCCGGTGCGCCGAGGCCTTGTTCAGGCCGCTCTCGGCGGAGATGTCGCGCAGGGTCATCCCCTCGGGCCCCGCCTCGGCGAGGACCTCGAGCAGGGACAGCGCCTTGTCGACGCTGCCGACGGGGGAGGGGCCGGGGGAGGGCGTCGTCGTCATGGGTCCATTCTCTCGTCGCCGGGGTACGGCATCGCACCTGCCTGTTTGCCCTCACCGCGAGACCGGGTCCGCCTCCCCGCCGTGCAGGAACGCCTCCAGCGCCGCGCCGTCGGGCGCCCCCTCCCAGTCCCCGGGAGCGGTGCAGGCCAGCGCCCCGCAGGCGTTCGCGCGCTCGAGCCGGCCCGGGACGTCCAGTCCGTCCAGCCGCGCGCTGAGGTAGCCGGCGACGAAGGCGTCCCCGGCCCCGACCGTGTCGACCACGTCCACGCGATGCCCGGCGGCCTCGTGCAGCCGCCCGTCCACGAGCGCGGCCGCGCCGTCGGGGCCGAGCTTCGCGACCACCTCGCGGCCGGGCCGTGCGAGCGCGGGCAGGAGCGCGCGGGCGTCGCTCCCGTCGACCTGCGGGGCCAGCAGTGCGAGCTCCTCCGCGCCGCCGAAGAGGACGTCCACGTGCTCGAGCACGTCCTCCAGCAGCTCGGCGAGATGCTCGGCGGAGCCCAGGCGGGAGCGGTGGTTCACGTCGAGGCTCACCGTGGTGCCCGCCGCGACCGCGCGCTCCACGGCGACGCGCACGGCCTCCCGCGCGGACGGTGACAGCAGTGGGGTGATGCCGCTGACGTGCAGGATCTCCGCCTCCTCGATCAACCCGTCGGGAAGATCGGCGGGGGAGAGGGCGGAGGCGGCGGAGCCGGCGCGGTAGTAGTCCACACGGGTGGTCGTGCCCGTCGGGCGGGACTTCAGCATCAGCCCCGTCGGCCGCTCGGGATCGACCGCGCAGCGCACCTCGACGCCCTCGCCGCGGATCTCCCGCACCACGCGCGTGCCCAGCGGATCCGCGCCCACCCGGCTGATCCAGGCGGCCTGCACCCCCAGGCGCTGCAGCCCGATGGCGAGGTTCGACTCGGCGCCGCCCAGGGAGATGTCGACCGACGGGAGATGCGCGAGCGAGCCGATGGTGCTGCTGCGCAGCAGCGCCATGGTCTCGCCGACGGTCACCACGCGGGCGCGTGCGCTCATGCCCCGGCCTCGCGCGTGGTCACGGCGACGAACTGCGCCGCCCGCTCCGCGAGCGCCTCGAGGCTCCCGCCGGAGAGCGCATCGCCCAGCAGCGGTCCGCCGACGGAGACCGCGTCGGCCCCGGCGCGAAGCCAGGCCTGCGCGGCCTCGAGGTCCACGCCGCCCGAGGGCACCACGCGGATCCCCGGGAAGGGACCGCGCAGGTCCTTCACGTAGCCGGGCCCCACGACGGAGGCGGGGAACACCTTCACCGCCGCCGCCCCCGCGGCCCATCCCGCGTGCAGCTCGCTCGGGGTCAGCCCGCCGGGCACGATCGCGATGCCGACGTCGACGGCCGCCTCGAGCAGGTCCGCACGGGTGATCGGGGTGACGATGTAGTGCGCGCCCTGCCGCACGGCCGTGGCCAGGTCCGACGGGTCCGTGACGGTGCCGATCCCGATGTCCATCCGGTCCCCGAAGCGCTCGAGCAGCTCCGGCAGCGCCTCGAGCGTGCCGAGCGTGGACAGCGTCAGCTCGACCGAGCGGATGCCGGCGCCCGCGAGGGTCTCGAGCACGGGGGCGTACTGGTCCGCCTCGCGGCCCCGGATCACGACGATCAGACGGGCGGCGGCGGTGCGCTCGGGGAGCGCGGGGCGGGCGGTGTCGGACATGCGGGTCTCCTGGGAGGTCGGGCGGGCGGCGGACGGGCTCAGAGAGCCAGCAGCACCTTCGCGGAGCGGGAGGCGTCCCGCGCGGTGGCGAAGGCCTCCGTCGCCTGGTCGAGCGGGATCGTCTGGGTGACCACGGCGTCGAAGCGCGCGTCGCCCTCGAGCAGCGTGATCGCCTCGTCGATCTCGACGTCGAAGCGCTGGGTCCCGCGCAGCTGGACCTCCTTGGACACCAGCGCGGCGAGGTTCACCGGGATGTCCTGGTCCGGGAGGATCGCGACCTGCACGATGATCCCCGCGGGACGCACGGCCTGGACCGCGGAGGACAGCGAGACCGGCGCGGCCGAGCACTCGAGGACCACGTCGTAGGAGTTCGCCTCGGGCATCTCCTCGGTGACCAGGATCGTGCGCTCCGCGCCGAGCGCGGCGGCGCGCTCCAGCGGCTCCGGGCGCACGTCGGTGACGTGCACGGAGGCGGCGCCGCGGTGCAGCAGCGAGGCGACGGCGAGCAGGCCGATCGGTCCCGCTCCCAGCACGAGGCAGTCCTTGCCCGCCACGTCGCCGGCGATCGTGACAGCGTGCAGGGACACGGCCAGGGGCTCGGCCAGGGCGCCGCGCTCCAGCGGCAGCGAGTCCGGCAGCACGCGCAGGTTCGCGCGGTCGATCACGAGGAACTCCGCGGCGGCGCCCTGACGGTGCGGGGTCACCGAGGCGCTGCCCAGGTAGTCGCCGCCCGGCCACAGGTGGGGGCGGTCCTCGATGCCGGGGGCGCTGGTGCCGTAGCGGGCCGGGTGCACGGTGACGGGGGTGCCCGGGGCGAGCTCGCCGCTGGGGTCCAGGTCCACCACGGCGGAGAGCTCGTGGCCCGGGATCAGCGGCTCCGTGATGACATAGGCGCCGTTCGCCCCGTTGTAGTAGTAGTGCAGGTCGGAGCCGCAGATGCCGACGTAGGCGACCTTCAGCCGCACCTGCCCCTCACCGGGCTCGACGGTCGGGACCTCCTCGAGGCGGGCGTCCTCGGCGGCGTGGATGAACAGGGCCTTCATCAGCGGTTCTCCTTCAGGGATGCGTCCAGGGCCTCGGTGGCCGCGGCGCGCGGGCCCGAGGTGACGAGGGTGGTCAGCAGTGCGCCGACCAGGTCGGTGAACTCCTCGCGGGCGGCGAGCTCCTCGGTGAGGCAGCCGCTCTCGAGCAGGATCCTCGCGTGCTCCGCCGGGGAGATCGCCCGGGCGGCGATCTCCTGCAGACGGGCCTGGGCGGGGTCGGTCATCGCGCGCGCCTGCTCGCCGGGATCGAACCCGCGCGGCGGGGCGACGCAGGCGAACCAGGCGGCGACGGTGAGGGCCAGCAGCGCGGGCGTGCGGCCGGCTTCGAGGTGGTGCAGTGCCGGGACGGGGATCCGCTGCGGCAGCCGCATCGACCCGTCGGAGCCGACCTGGCGGGTGCGGTGGCCGAGGTCGTGGTTGTGCCAGCGGTGCGCGAGGTCCTCGAGATAGGCGTCGGGGTCGAATCCCGCGGGCAGCTCGATCGTGGGCAGCATCTCCTCGCGGATCAGGCGCATCGTCGCCTCCGCGATCCAGTCCTGGTCGAAGGACTCGGGGATGATGACCCGGCCGTCGAGCGCCCCGAGATAGGCGATCAGGGAGTGGGGGCCGTTGAGCAGGCGGAGCTTCACCTGCTCGTAGCGCTCGACCTCGGAGGCGTCGGGGGTGAGGATCGCGCCGCCGCGCTCCCAGGCGGGGCGTCCCGCGGCGAAGTCGTCCTCGACCACCCACATCGAGAAGCGCTCGGCGCGCACCGGGGCCTCGTCCCGCACGCCCAGCAGCGCCGCGACCTCGTCGCTCGTCGCCGCGGTGGTGGCCGGGACGATCCGGTCCACCATCGCGTCGGGGAAGGAGACGCGCTCCCGCACGAAGCGCAGCACGTCCTCGGGGGCGTTCGAGAGCTCGAGGAACTCCTCGACCATCCGGCGTGCGGTGCGGCCGGCGGCGGAGACGTTGTCGCAGGGCAGCACCGTGAACGGCTCCCCGCCCTCGGCGCGGGCTGCGAGGCCCCGGGCGAGCAGGCCGATCACGGTGCGCGGCGTGCCGGCGCCCTCCAGATCCGCGCGCAGGGCGGGATCGTCCGTGTCCAGCCGGCCGGTGCGCGGGGAGACGTAGTAGCCGCCCTCGGAGACGGTGAGTGTGAGCAGGCGGCGGTGCGGGTCCGCGATCTCGCGCACCACCCGGCCCGGCTCCTCGGTCATCACGCCGAAGCCGCGATGCACGTCCACCAGGTCCGCCCGGGTGCCCGCGTCGGACATCTCGAGGACGGAGTAGATCCCGTCCTGTCGCGCCATCGGCTCGATCACCGAGCGCGAGCGGTTCGCGAAGCCGACGATGCCCCAGTCGCCCTCCTCCGCGGCGAGGGCACGGGCGGTGTGCACGGCGGCGTGCGCGCGGTGGAAGGCGCCGAGGCCCAGGTGGATGATGCCGGCACGCGCCGGGTCCAGCGGAGCGGAGGCGCCCAGCTGCGGCAAGGAGCCGAGGCGGGAGCGGTCGAGCCGGGGTGCGGGGGCGACGTCGGACACGGGACCTCCTGGTCGATGCGAGATCGCGGGGACGCCGCGATGCGGTGTCCCGACGGCGGTGAGGGCTGCTGCTCGAGCATCGCACCCCGTCGGGCGTTTTGCATAACAGAACGCATGTTTCGGAACACGCAACAGCTTAGCAAGGCGGGCGTCCGACGAGAATCTCCACCACCGTCGGCCCGACGAGCGGGGCCCCGGGACGCCTCCTCGCATCCCGGGGCCCCGCCCGTCGGCCGACCCGCGCACCGGCCGGCCTGCCGGCTCTCACACCTCGTCGCCGACGGTGATCGCCTCGGCCTCCTCGGCGGCGCTCAGGTGGTGCTCCTGGCCGACCGCGGCGAGGTGCCGTCGGCCGATCATCAGCATGGCCATGCTGAGCGCGAGGGTGAGCGCCGCGAGCAGGTAGGGGGCGCCGGCGGTGGTCGCCGCCGCGAGGGGGCCGGCCACGGCCGGGGCGATCGCGCCGCCCAGGAAGCGCACGCCGGAGTACGCCGAGCTCGCCACGCCGCGCGGCAGGTCGGTGGCCTCCATGACCGTCTCGGTCAGCGCCGTGTTCATGATGCCCAGCAGCAGCCCGCCGATCACGATCAGCACGATCATCGCGGTCATCGAGGTGTGGACCAGGGCGAGCGCCACCATCACCGCGGTGAGCAGGCCGAGCGTCGTCAGCAGCGTCGGGATCAGGCCCAGGCGGCGCGTCAGCACGGGCGCAGCGAACACCGAGGTGATCGCGAGCGCGAGGCCCCAGCCGAAGAACACCCCGCCGATGTCCATCGCGCCGAACTCCATGCCGTGCGCGGCCGCGGCGGCCTCGAGCGGGAAGGGGGAGTAGGCCAGCAGGGTGAAGAAGCCGAAGTTGTAGAAGATCGCAGTCAGCGCCAGGGTGCGCAGCGCCGGGTTCCCGAGCGCCCGCAGGGCTGCGAGCGGGGAGACGTGAGCGGGCTTCGCCTCGCGCTGCAGCAGCACCGCGATCGCGAGCGCGCCGATGCCCATCAGCACCGCGGTGCCGGCGAACGGGGCGCGCCAGGAGACCGAGCCGAGCAGGCCGCCGAGCAGCGGCCCGAGCGCCATGCCGATCCCGAGCGCGGTCTCGTAGAGGATGATCGCGCCGCCGCTCGGGCCCGCGGTGGCGCCGACGATCGCGGCGAGCGCGGTCGAGATGAACAGCGCGTTGCCGAGCCCCCAGCCCGCCCGCAGTCCGATGATCTCGTTGACCGACCCGGCGCCAGCGGCGAGCGCCGCGAAGAGCACCACGAGCACGAGGCCGATCATCAGCGTGCGCTTCACGCCGACGGCGGAGGCGAACCAGCTGGTGAAGAACATGGCGATCGCGGTGATGAAGAGATAGCTGGTGAACAGCAGCATCGCCTGCGAGGGGGAGGCGTCCAGCTGCTCGCTGATCGCGGGGAGGATCGGGTCCACCAGGCCGATGCCCATGAAGGACACGGTCGCGGCGAAGGCGATCGCCCACACCGCGCGCGGCTGGTGGAAGGCGTCGCGCAGCGTGGGCGCCGACGGGACCGCCTGCGCGGCGGCCTGGCTGGTCGTGGTCATGCGGGACTTCTTTCCGGGGAGGGGACGGGGCGGGCGGGGTGCGGCGGCTCAGCCGTCGTGCGACTCGAGGACCCGGGCCAGGAGCTCGGAGGCACGGGCGAGGGTCGCCAGGTCCTCCTCGGGCAAGGGCTCGAGGAGGGCGCCGACGCCGGTGGCGAGCTGCCCGCGCCAGGCGGCCAGCTGCGTGGAGCCGGCCTCGGTGGTGCTGACCAGGGAGGAGCGGGAGTCGGTGGGGTCCGCCTCGCGGCGCACCAGGCCCTCCTCCTCCAGGCGCTTGATGACGGTGGTCGCGGTGGGGCGTGAGACCCGCTCGCGCTCGGCGATCGCGCTCAGCCGCAGCGGTCCGAGCCGCTCGATCGTCGCCACCACCCGCCAGGACACCGAGCCGACGCCCACCTCGGAGCGGCGCGCGGCGAGCCGGGCGAACTGGCTGCACACGAGCGCGAGGTGCTGGGGGAGCTCGGCGAGGACGGGGTCGACGGCCAACGGGGTCGCGGCGTCCAGTGCGGCATCGCCCTCCGGCCCCGACGTGGTGCCGGCAGGGGTCTGCGGGGAGGGGGTGGAAGGCGGTGTTCTGGTCACGACGACCGATAGTAGTTTGCATTGCTAACTATGGCAAGGGGGTGCTCGCCGCCTCGCCTCCCCTTGTCGTCCCGAGCACCCTCCTCGCCGTCCCGCACCTCGTCCCGTGCCCGCCCCCGCGACCGCTCCTCGTGGAGCGCGAAGCCGTCGGCCGTGCGTCTCGGCCTCCTTGCCGTCCGCCTTCTTCTCCTCCGCGCGAACTCGCGTCTGCGCGACCGTTCCTCCACAGCGGGCATCGATCCACATCGGCGCAGGTGGGGATGAACTCCAGGCCTTTCTCGACTGGACTGGAGGACCGCACTCCCGTCACTCGGTCGGAGGACGTCATGACCCTCATCGCCCCACCACCGCCCAGCCCCGACGTCGACCCGCCTTCGCCCGGCTCCGCTCCGCCCCCGCGGCTCGACCGCGAGCACGCCGAGCGGCTCGGCCGACGGATCCAGAACTAGGCCGCGGTGATCGCCCAGGCCACGTGCGAGTTCCTGCTGATGCTCGCGGAGTTCGACGCGCGCGAGGGAGTGCGGTTCTACGAGGGGCTGAAGTCGACCGCGCACTGGCTCGGCTGGGCCTGCTCGATGGCCGCCGGCACCGCGCGGGAGCACCTCCGCGTCGCCCGCGCGCTGCCCGCGCTGCCGCTCACCGTCGCCGAGTTCCGTGCAGGGAGGCTCTCCTACTCCAAGGTCCGCGAGATCACCCGCGTCGCGGATCGCGTCGAGGAGGAGGTCCTGGTCGAGATGGCCCGCGCGATGACCGCCTCCCAGCTCGCGCGCACGGTCTCCTCGTTCCGGGCGGTCGACGGCTCCCGGCTCGACCAGGACTCGCGGCGCGAGGCGCGCTGGCATGTGCGGGAGGACGGCATGGTCGAGATCCGCGCGGTCCTGCCCGCGGAGACCGGCGCCGAGCTCCTCACCGCCCTCGAACTGGCGCTGGACCGCGACGGCACGGCCCCACCCTCGAGCACTGAGACGGCCGCATGCTCCGCGATCGCCGAGCGCTGCGCCGAGATCACGACCGAGGCGACCCTCGACCAGCGTCGCGCCGACGCCCTCCACGACCTTGCCCGCACCTATCTCGCCGCCGAGCCGGATGACCGCTCCGGCGAGGACCGCCATCTCGTGGTCGTGCAGGTCAACGCCGAGTCACTCTCCGAAAGCGTTCCCGCGGGAACGCTTCCGCGCTGCGGAGTCGCAGGCGGCGGACCCCTCGAGCCCCGTACCGCCGAACGCCTCGCCTGCACCGGGAAGGTCTCGCTCGCCCTCGCCGACGTCCACGGCGAGATCCTCCACCTCGGCCGCGCCCGGCGCCTCGCCTCCCGGGCCCAGCGCCGCGCCCTGCGACTCCGCGACGGGACCTGCGTCTTCCCCGGCTGCCACCAGAGCAAGCACCTCGACGCCCACCACCTCACGCCCTGGTCGGAGGGCGGGCCGACGGATCTCGACGAGCTCGCGCTGCTGTGCCGGCGCCACCACGTGATGGTCCACGAGGGCGGGCTGCGGCTCGTGCGGTCGCGCTCGGGTTCGTCCGGCGCCGTCCCCGCGGGCCTCGGCCCCCGGTTCCTCGTGCTTGACGCCGACGGGCATCCGGTCCAGGCGCGCTGGCCCGCGATGCTCGAGCGGCTGATCCTCCGCCCCGATCCCGCGGAGGGCGATGTGGACCCGGAGGGTCCGGCGAGCGAAAGGATTCCGCAGAGCGGAGAGCTGCCGGGAAGCGAGGAGGCTCCGGGGAGCGGCAAGGACTCCGGGACGCCGAGCGGCCGCGACCCGGAACGGATCGCGGCCACCACGGGTGGGACGGGGTTCCGCCTCGCCGACTGCGTGCAGGCCCTGTGCGAGAACGTGCTCTCGCGCGTCGCCTGACCTCAGCCGACGAGCACCGACGCGCACATGCGCATCAGGCCCCTCTCGTGGTGGCCTCGGCCCGGCGGCCGACGAGTCCGCCGGCCGATGAGGCTCAGCGACCGGTGAGCTCCCGTGCCTGCTCCTGCGCCGTCAGCGCGAGCTCGACGGCCTTGAAGGCGTGCTCCTGGGTCATCGCGTTCTCGGTGCGGTGCAGCACGTCGAGCATCAGCTCGCCGAAGAAGGGGTAGCCCACCTTCCCGTCGGCCTCGAGGCGGTGCTCGCCCTCGGAATCCACCAGGATCACCTGGTTCGGGCCGTTGTCGGTGGTGACGTCGACGTACTTGCGCAGCTCGAGGTAGCCCTCGGTGCCCACCACGAAGGTGCGGCCGTCGCCCCAGGTGCGCAGGCCCGACGGGGTGAACCAGTCCACGCGGACGAAGCCCGTCGCCCCGGAGGAGAGCGCGACGTGCGCGTCGCCGAAGTCGTCGAGCTCGGGATGGTCGGGGTTGCCGAAGTTGCCGATCGAGGAGGAGAGGATCTCCGCGTCGTCCGAGCCGGTGAAGGTGAGCATCTGCTCGAAGTTGTGCGAGCCGATGTCGGTGAGGATGCCGCCGTAGCGGGCGCGCTCGAAGAACCAGTCGGGGCGGGAGGAGGGATCGCCCAAGCGGTGCGGGCCCATGCCGGTGACCTGCAGGACCTTACCGATCGCACCCTTCTGGATGAGCTGGGTGGCCAGCACCGCGGCCTCCACGTGAATGCGCTCGGAGTAGTAGACCATGTACTTCTTCCCGGTCCGCGCGACGGCCGCCTTCGCCTCGGCGAGCTGCTCGAGGGAGATCAGCGGGGTCTTGTCCGTGAAGTAGTCCTTGCCGGCCTCCATCACGCGGATGCCGAGCGGGGCCCGGTCCACGGGGACCGCCGCGGCGGCGACGAGGTGCACCTCCGGGTCGGAGAGCACCTCCTCCTCGCTCGAGGCGATGGTGACCTCGGGGAACTGCTCCTTGAACGCGGCGGCGCGCTCGGGCTGCGGGTCGAACACCCACTTCAGCGTGCCGCCCGCACCGAGCAGACCCTGGGTCATCCCGCCGATGTGGCCGTGGTCGAGATGCATCGCGGCGAACACGAACTCCCCGGGCTCGACCACCGGCTTCGGCATCGCGGCGGGGGCGTAGTTGGCACCTTCGGAGACGGCCATCGACAGTCCTTTCGGTCGAGAGTGCGGGCTGGGGCCCGGTCATAGTCGCCACCAGTGTCGTGCACCACGAGGTGCGATGGCGCGGAGTGCCGGGGGTTGCCAGTCGCGCGGGGCGGCGCCGCCGCGCGGGCCGCGACCTCCGTCGGCCCTCCCTTCCGGCGTGACCTCGGACAACCCCGGCTCGTCGGGCACGGCCGACGGGCCTATCGTGGACCTGAACCCCCACACTGCGGTGCCCGTGCACGAGCGCGCCCGTCCCGCTCGAGGGCGGGCCCGGGAAGGACCCCCGTGATCGACGCCCTCGCGAACAGCCCCCTGCTCACGCTGTTCCTGGTCGTCGCGACCGGGGCCGTGCTCGGCGCGATCCCCTTCGGCCGGATGCGCTTCGGCGCCGCGGGCGCCCTGTTCACGGGCCTGGCCCTGTCCGCGATCGCCCCGCAGCTCGGCGACGGCATGCAGATCGTGCAGACCCTCGGGCTCGCCCTGTTCGTCTACACCGTCGGCATCTCCGCCGGCGCCACCTTCTTCGCCACGCTGAACAAGCAGCTGCCGCTGCTGGGCGCCGCGACCGTCGCCACCGTCATCGCCGCGCTCGCGACGATCCTGCTCGGCCACGCCCTCGGGATCGAGCGGGACCTGGGCCTGGGACTGTTCACCGGCGCGCTCACCGCCGCCCCCGCGCTCGACGCCGCCTCGCGCCTGACCGGCACGGCGGGCCCGTCCGTCGGCTACTCCTTCGGCTATCCGATCGGCGTGATCGTCGGAATCGTGCTGGTCTCCATGGTCGTGGGCCGTGCCTGGCCCGGGCGGGGCGACACCCCCGCGCTCGCCGGGACCAGCCTCGCCTCCACCACCGTGCTCGTCCACCGCACCGTGAATCTGCGCGACGTGCCGCAGTGGTACCAGCAGCGGGTGCGCTTCTCCTATCTGCGCCGGGACGGCACGGTGCGCGTGATCGTGCCGGGCGAGGACCTGCTGGCGGGGGACGAGGTGGTCGCCGTCGGGATGCCCGAGGCGGTCGAGGAGGTCGTCGCCGAGCTCGGCGAGCGCTCGACCCGGCACGTCGCCCACGACCGCTCCCTGGTCGAGTTCACGCGCATGACCGTCTCGAACCCGGACCTCGCCTCCCGCTCCATCGCCGAGCTGAACCTGCCCGTCCGCTTCGGCGCCGTGGTCACCCGGGTGCGGCGCGGGGACCTGGAGCTGCTGGCCCGCGACGACCTGATCCTCGAGCCCGGGGACCGCATCGCCGTGGTCGTGGACCGGGCGGAGCTCGACGCCGTGCACCGCTTCCTCGGCGACTCCGACCGCCGGGTGAGCGAGCTGGACGTGCTCTCCCTCGGCCTCGGGCTGATGCTCGGCGTGGGCCTGGGCATGGTCACCGTGCCGATGCCGGGCGGGAGCGCCTTCTCCCTCGGCCCGGCCGCGGGACCGCTGATCGTCGGTATGGCCCTCGGGGCGCTGCGCCGCACCGGCCCGATCGTCTGGTCCCTGCCGGGCGGTGCGAACACCACCGTGCGCCAGCTGGGGCTGCTGCTGTTCCTCGCCGCGCTCGGCCTCACCGCCGGGGCCGAGGTCGCCGCCGTCCTCGCCTCGCCGATGGCCTGGCGCGCCGCGCTGCTGTCCGTGGTCGTCTCCGCGCTCTCCTGCGTGGTGCTGCTGCTGGCCGCCCGCTGGGTGCTGGACCTCTCCGCCGCGCGCTCCGCCGGCGCTGTCGCGGGCTTCCTCGGCCAGCCCGCGGTGCTGGACGCCGCGAACTCCCGCAAGGCCGACGAGCGGATCGAGACCGCCTACGCCACCCTGTTCGCCTTCGCGATGGTGGTGAAGATCCTGCTGGTCCCGGTCATCTGGAACGTGCAGGGCTAGCGTTTCTCCATGGAGCTGTTCACGACGAGCTGGGCCGCGCTGCGCCGCGCCGTCCACGAGCTGCCCGAGCACGCCTTCGCCCTGCCCTCGGGATGCCGCGGCTGGCTGGTGCGCGACCTCGCCTCTCATCTCGTGATCGACGCGCAGGACGTGCTGATCACGCTGGCGACCCCGGCGGAGACCGCCCCGACCGCGGACGCGCTGAGCTGCTGGACGCCGACGCCCACCCCGCCCGACGGCACCGATCCGCACGACGCCCTCACCGTGCGCCTCGCCGCCGCGTACGAGGACCCGGGACTGCTGCGCGACCACCTCGAGGACCTCGGCGGGGCCGCTGAGCGGGCCGCGCTGCTCGCGGAGCCGGACCTCCCGGTCGCCACCCAGGGCATGAGCCTGACCGTGCGGGACTACCTGCACGCCTACGTGCTCGAGTGGACGCTGCACCACCTGGATCTGATCGCTTGCCTCGACCCCGAGGACGCCCCCGCCCCTCCGCCCGTCGAGGGTCTCGCCGAAGCGCGGGACATGGTCGAGCGCCGGCTTCGGGTGCGGCTGCCTGCGGGATGGTCCGACGCTGACGCGCTGCGCCGAGCGACCGGGCGGGAGAGTCTCACCGGTGCGCAGCGGGCCGAGCTCGAGGAGCTCGGCCCGCGCGGGGGGATGCTGCCGCTGTCCTTCGGGTGAGCGGGCCCGTCGTCAGCCGGCGACCACCGCGCCGTCGGCCGCGGTCAGCGGCACCGCCGCCGGACGCTCCACGGTGCTGGTGATCTCGACGCGCGTGCCCGACGCGGCGGCCTCGAGCACCCCGTTCATCACCTCGAGCACGTGCTGGCCGAGCTCCCCGGAGGCCCGCAGGTCCGCGCCGCGCACGGCCATGTCCTGCAGTCCGATCCCGCGCCCGGCCTGCTCGAACCCGCCGGTGACGGGCAGGGTCTCCCAGCCCTCGCCGCCGAGCGGGTGCAGGCGCACGTCCCCGTCGAAGCGATTCGGGTCCGGGACGGCGAGGGACCCGGCCGTGCCGTGGATCTCGATCGGGTGCGCGGCGGTCGCGACCGCGTCGAAGCTCATCACCAGCGTGGACAGCACCCCCGACTCGTGCACCAGCACCCCGGTGACGTGCGTGTCCGTGGTGACGGGGAGGGTCTCGCCCTCGCGGGGACCGGAGCCGATCGTGCGCTCGGTGCGCAGCCGGCTCGCCGCACCGATCACCGCCTCGACCGGGCCGAGCAGGGTGACCAGGGCGTGGATGTAGTACGGGCCCATGTCCAGCAGCGGGCCGCCACCGGGGACGTAGTAGAAGTCCGGCTGCGGATGCCAGCGCTCGTGGCCCGGGGTGACCATCGTGGCGGTCGCCGCGATCGGGATGCCGATCACGCCGTCGTCGATCACGGCGCGGGCGGTCTGCGTGCCGGTCCCGAGCACGGTGTCCGGGGCGGAGCCGGTGAGGACCCCCGCCGCCGCGGCGGCCTCCAGCACGCGGGCACCCTCCTCGGTGGTGACCGCGAAGGGCTTCTCCGAGTAGACGTTCTTGCCCGCGGCGATCGCGCGCAGGTCCACCTCGGCGTGCGCGGCGGGGATGGTGAGGTTCAGGACGGTGTCCACCTCGGCGTCGGCGATCAGCTCGTCCACGCTCAGCACGCGCACCCCCTCGCGCCCCTCGGCCGCGGCCTCCGCGCGGACGCGGTCGAGGTCCGCGACGGCGACGAGCTGCACGTCGGGCAGGCGGTCGAAGCTCTCCAGGTACTGGCGCGAGATGACCCCGCAGCCGATCATGCCGATCTTCATCGGGTCGCCTCCTTCGCTCGGGTCCTGCCGTGGTCGCCGTAGGGCATGTCGCTGCCGCGCGCGGCCCAGAGCAGGCCTCGCTCGACGATGGTGCGGACGTTCGGGTCCTCGAGCACCTCGACGCGGTGCCCGGGGGTGGTCACGAAGATCCGCCCCTTGCCCCACAGTCGCGTCCACAGCGCCGGGGAGGTGATCTCGCGGTGCCACGGGTCCCAGTCGCGGACCTTCTGGGTGGTGGTGGCGAGGACGTCGCAGTAGTCGTCGGCCAGCACCCAGTACTGCTCGGTGACCAGGTCGAATTCGCTGATCCCGGCGGTGATCGGGTGGTCCGCGGCCTCCGGGAGCAGGTTCACGGTGTAGGGGACGTAGTTGTCGGCCTGCTCGCCCCGGCGCTCGTCGGGGTGCTTGCCGGGGTGGCAGCCGAACTGGCCGCCGATGAGGGTGAGGTAGTCGGACTCGTTGCGGTAGCTGTCGGCGATCCCGCCGTGCCAGCCGGCCATGCCGGTGCCGGCCTCGATCGCCGCGCGCAGCCCCTCGAACTGGGGCCGCTCGATGGTGCTCATGGTGTTGCACTGGACGATCAGGTCGACCGTGGCCATGTACTCGGCATCGGCGTAGATCGCCGGCGACTCCTCGATGCGGACGCTGAACCCGTTCTCCTCGAGGAAGGGGAGGAACATGTCGGTCGCCTCGACGGGCTGGTGGCCGTCCCAGCCGCCGCGGACGACGAGGGCGACTCGGGTGGGGGCGGTGCTCATGCGGTGGTCTCCTCGGTGGTGGGGTGCTGGGGGCCGACGGCGGTCCAGCGCGAGCCGTCGGCGTCGCTGGCCTCGACGGCGGCGAGGACGCGCTGGACGTGCAGCGCCTCGGCGAAGGACGGCGAGGGGTCGGTGCCCTCGCCGATGGCGCGGACCAGGTCGGCGATCTCGTGGGTGAAGGTGTGCTCGTAGCCGAGGCCGTGTCCGGTGGGCCACCAGGCCGCGGCGTAGGGGTGCTCCGGCTCGGTGGTCAGCACGCGGGTGAATCCCTGGCGGCCCGCCGGGGCGGTGGCGTCGTAGATCTCCAGCTCGTTCATCCGCTCGAAGTCGAAGGCGACCGAGCCCTTCGCACCGTTGATCTCCACGCGCATCGCGTTCTTGCGGCCCTGCGCCATGCGGGTCGCCTCGAAGGCGCCGAGCACGCCGCCGGCGAAGCGGGCGGAGAACAGGGCGACGTCGTCGACCGTGACCTGGCCGCGCTCGCCGGAGGCATCGCCCTTCCCGCCGAGGCCCTGCGCGGTCCCGGCCGCGGGGCGGGTGGGGACGACGGTGGCGAGGGTGCCGGAGACCTGCTCGATCTGGGTGCCGGTGATCCACTGGGTCAGGTCGATGACGTGCGCGCCGATGTCCCCGAGCGCCCCTGAGCCGGCCTTGTCCTTGTCGAGCCGCCAGGTCATCGGGGCGTCGGCGTCCGAGAGCCAGTCCTGCAGGTACTGGGCGCGGACCTGCCGGATCTCGCCGACGAAGCCCTCCTCGACCAGCTGTCGGGCGTAGGCGAGCGCCGGGGTGCGGCGGTAGGAGAAGCCGCAGATCGAGCGGATGCCGCGGGTGGCGGCGTCGGCTGCCGCGCGTGCCATCTCCTCGGACTCCGCGACCGAGTTCGCCAGCGGCTTCTCGCACAGCACGTGCTTGCCCGCCGCGAGCGCCGCGAGCGCGATCTCGTGGTGGGTGTCGCCCGGGGTGCAGATGTCGATGACATGGATCTCGGGGTCCTCGATCAGGTCCAGCCAGCGCGTGGTGTGGCGGGCGAAGCCGTACTGCTCGGCGGCATCGGCGACTGCGGACTCGGTGCGGCCCGCGATGGTGTGCAGCACCGGGGAGGCCGGAAGGTCGAAGAAGCGGTGCGCGGTGCGCCAGGCGTGGGAGTGGGCGGCGCCCATGAAGCCGTAGCCGATCAGGCCGACGTTCAGGGGGGTCGAGCGGGTGGGCGTCGAGGTCACGAGGGGACGTCTCCTTGCAGTTCGCGAGCGGGGTCGGGGGTCACTTGCCGGAGCCGGCGGTCATGCCGCTGACCAGGTAGCGGCGGCCGAAGGCGTACAGGATCACGATCGGGATCGAGGACAGCACCACGGCGGCCATCACGACCGGGACGTTGGTGGCGTACTCGCCCTGGAAGCTCCACAGTGCCAGCGGCAGGGTGCGCTTGTCCGGGCTCTGGGTGAGGATCAGCGGGAACAGGAACCCGTTCCAGGACATCAGCGCCTGGTACACCGCGACCGTCACGAGCGCGGGGCGCACGATCGGGAAGGCGAGGCGCCACATCTTCTGCCACTCGGTGGAGCCGTCGATGTCCATCGCCTCGAAGAGCTCCCTCGGCACATCGCGCAGGGAGTTCGAGATAATCAGGATGCTCAGCGGCAGGCCGAAGGCGATCGCGGGGATCATCAGCGCGGCCAGCGAGTCGTACATCCGCATCGAGGTGATCATCAGGTAGATCGGCACGATGGTGGCCTGCACCGGGATCGCGAGCCCCAGCAGGAACAGGCTCCGCACCGGGCCGAACACCCGCCGCGTGCCGCGCACGATCGAGTACGAGGCCATGAACGCCATGATCACCAGCGGCACGACGGTCCCGACGGCGACCAGGACGCTGTTGACGAGGTACTGGACGAAGTCCGCCTCGAGCACCGCCGTGACGTTCTCGACCGCGACCGGCAGCGAGGGCAGCACCGGGTTCGAGCCGAAGTAGGTGGAGATCGACTTGATGCTCGTGATGAGCACGAAGTAGATCGGGAGCAGGACGACGACGAGCCACAGCCAGCCGAAGGCACCGCCGATCCAGTTGCGCCGCATGTCAGGCTCCTTCCATCTGGCTCGCGGAGGCGTCCTTGCCGCCGAGCCTCTGCACGCCGAGCGCGAGGCCCAGCCCGATGACCACCAGCATCACGGCCAGGGCGCTGGCCACGCCCATCTCGTTGCCGCGGAAGCCGGTGAGGTACATGTCCAGCGGCAGGATCCGGGTGGCCATGCCCGGACCGCCCTGGGTGAGGACGAAGATGATGTCGAAGTAGGTCAGGGCTCCCACCACCATCAGCGTCGAGGAGGTGATGAGGGTGAACTTCAGCTGCGGCAGGGTGATCGAGAAGAATTGCCGCACCCGCCCGGCGCCGTCGATCTGCGCCGCCTCGTACATCGACTGCGGGATCTGCCGCACCGCGCCCTGGTAGATGAGGGTGTGGAAGGGGATGAACTGCCAGGAGATGATGAACAGCAGCACGATCCACACCAGCACCGGGTCGCCCAGCCAGTTCTGCTTGAGCAGCGGCATGTCCAGGCCGTTGGCGAGTCCGAAGTTCGGGTCCAGCAGCGACTTGAAGGTGATCGCGATCGCCGCGGAGGAGAGCAGCAGCGGCAGGAAGTACAGCACCGCGAGCACATTGCGGTAGCGCTGCTGACCCGCGAGGAAGGTGCCTAGCAGGATGCTCATCGGCGTCTGCAGCAGCCAGGTCGCGACGACGAGCAGGAGCACCAGGCCCAGGCCCTGCCAGGTGGTGGGGCGCGTGAGCGCCTCGGTCCAGCTCGTCAGGCCCGTGAACTCGATCGCGCCGATGCCGTTCCAGCTGGTGAAGGACAGCACCACCACGCCCAGCAGGGGCAGCAGCGCGAACACCGCGAAGAACGCCAGCGCCGGCAGGGCGAAGAGCACATGGGAGGTCTGCAGCTTCTCGTCGCAGGGGCGGCGAGCACCGGCGGCCGACGGGGCCCGCCGCGCGGGAGCCGCGTCGGCCTCGGTGCCCGCGCCGGTGGCGGCGAGCTGAGTCGAGGCGGGGGAGAGCGCCGTCATGGTCAGGCCCCCTTGCCGGCGGCCATGTTCTCGGCGAACTGCTCGGGGGTGACCTGGCCGAGGAAGAGCTGCTCGATGTTCACCAGCAGGGTCTCCGCCTCGGTGGGCTGGAGCGCCTGGTCCCACGACTGCGTGAAGGCAGGGGCCTCCTGGATCGAGGAGTAGACCCACTGCAGGTAGTCGGCGTCCTCGCTCGCGGCGAGCGCCTCCTCCTGGCCGACGATGACGGGGGCGGAGCCGGAGGCGATGAGGTCGGCGGCGACCTGGTCGCTCATCGCGCCGTCCTTCAGGAAGGCCTTGGCGACCTCCTTCTCCTCGTCGCTCGCGGCGGCGGAGATCGAGAGGTAGTTGCAGGGGTTGCCCACCAGGTTCGTCAGCTCGCCCTTGCCGCCGTCGATGGTGGGGAAGGGGCCGTAGCCGAGCCGGCCCGAGGGGACGAAGTCGCCGCCGCTGGCCTTCATGCCGCCGAAGGTCCAGCCGCCGTGGAGCATGAGGGCGGCCTGGTCGGTCCACATCAGGGCCTGGTCGGTGTTGGAGTCCGCGGCCATCGACTCGAAGCCGTCGACGAAGGCGCTCACCTCCAGCAGCTCCTTGACCTTCTCGCCCATCGCGATCACGGAGTCGTCCAGCCACGCCTCGGAGTCCCCGGCGGCGATGCGGGCGAAGACGTCCGGGCCGCCGATGCGGTCCAGGAGGTACTCGAGCCACATCATCGAGGTCCAGCGGGACTGGCCGGCCAGGGAGATCGGGGCGACGCCCGCGGAGTGCGCCTTCTCGATCACGTCCAGCAGCTGCTCCCAGGTCTCCGGGGCCTCGGCGCCGATGTCGCCCAGCACCTTGGTGTTCTGGAACAGGATGATCGGCTGGGTCGCGCCCTGGGGGAGGGCGTAGATCTTGTCGTCGACGGTCGCGGCGTCCCACACGGACTCCACGAAGCGGCTCTTGTAGTCCGACTCCTGCTCGAGCCAGGCGGTGACGTCCTCGACCTGGGACTCCTCGGCGTAGGTGCGCAGGCCGCCGCCGCCCCAGCCGTAGATGATCGTCGGCGCCTCGCCCGCGCCGATCGCGGTGCGGATCTTCTGCTTGTAGGCGTCGTTCTGGAAGAAGGTCACCTCGACCTGCCCCGCATCGCCCTCGTTGAAGGCGGTCACGGAGTCCCCGTAGATGGTCTCGTTGGGCTCGCCGGAGACGGACCAGTAGCTCGCGCCGGCGCCGCCGCCTCCTCCGCCGGTGCCGCCGGGTCCGGAGGTGCCGCAGGCGCCGAGAGTGAGGGCGGAGAGCCCGGCGGTGGCGCCGAGCATACCGCGACGAGAGAGTGAAATGTTTCGCATGACCTACTCCTGGTGTCGACGTTGACGGGGCCGTGCTCGGCGTCGATCTCGTGGACGTCGCCGGTAAGTAAGTGCAATTTACCAACGGCGGCGAGGTGGGTCAACAGGGTGGCCGGATCGAGACCTTGGCCGGAATGGGGGTCCTGTGACCTGCTGGTAAGCACGTCACGACGGTGATCTTCGGGGCGGCATGGCGGGCTGCGGCGCGTCATCCGGCCCGGGTGTGGGGGTGGCGGCCGTCGGGTGCAGGGGCTGTCGGGCGGAGGTGGTGCAGCGGCAGAAAGTTTCGGTGGTGGAGGTAAGATGCGCGCCATGGCGAGTACACGGAGGACGCGCGGGCAGGTCACGCTCGCGCAGGTGGCGGACGCGGCGGGGGTGTCCCTCGCGACGGCGTCCAAGGCGATGAACGGCCGCGGCACGGTCAGCGCCTCCACCGCCGAACGGGTGGCCGAGGTCGCGCAGTCCCTCGGCTACGCGCTGCGCCCGCGCCGTGCGCAGGGCAGGCGCCGCATCGCCCTCCATCTCGAGGTCCCCGACAGCCCCTATGTGATGGGAGTCCTGGCCGGGGCGGAGGCCGCGGCGCGAGGTGCCGGCGCGGACCTGCTCGTGATCAGCTCTGAGAAGCAGGGGCTCTCCCGTGCCTGGATGGCGCAGGCCGCCGGCGACGGGGTCGAGGGCGTCGTCGCCCTCACCACCCCGATCGACTCCCGCCACGTGCGCTGGAGCCGGAGCCTGAACCTGCCGCTGATCGTGATCGACCCGATCCTGCGCGAGGACGAGGTCGACGGGCTCCTCGCCGTCTCCGCGACCAACTGGGAGGGCGGGCGCAGCGCCGTCCAGCACCTGCTCGACCTCGGGCATCGTCGGATCGGGCTGCTCAACGGTCCCGCCGGCTCCGTCCCGGGTCGCCAGCGCGCCGAGGGCTACCGCAGTGCGCTCGCCGCGGCGGGCATCGAGGTCGACGAGCAGCTGATCCACGGCGGCGACTTCAGCGCGGAGCTCGGCGAGAAGGGGACGGCGCGGATGCTCGCATTGCCCGATCCGCCGACGGCGCTCTTCGCGGCCTCCGACAACCTCGCCCACGGCGCGATGCGCGCCGCCCGCGCCCACGGGCTCGAGATCCCCGCGCAGCTCAGCATCATCGGCTTCGACGACACGATGATCACCCGCTGGACCCAGCCTCAGCTCACCGCCGTCAGCCAGCCGCTGTTCGAGATGGGGCAGGTCGCGGTCGAGCGGCTGCTCGCCCTGCTCGACGACCCGCGCCGCTTCGCCCACCCCTTCGAGCTGCGCACCCGCCTGGTGGTGCGGGGGACGACGGCGCGGCCGGATTCTGGGCGGTCCGAGAAGGGCTGAGGCGCGGGCTCAGCGCTCTTTCTCGATCCAGCTTCCCGGCGCGTCGAACACCGGCTGCAGCGCCGCGCGCGCCGCGCCGTGCAGTGCGGGGTCCGCGAGTGCGTCGGCCCGCTCGATCGCGACGGGCCCGGCCTCGGCGGCCAAGGCGTGGCGGTCCACGGTCTCCTGCACCACCGGGGTGATCTCCTCCGCGATCGGCGCGAGATAGCCGGAGAGCACCACGGTGGACAGGTCCAGCACGTTCAGGGCGTTGGCGATCGCGAGGCCGAGCGAGCGGCCGATCACCCCGATCACCTCGGCACGGCTCGAGCTGCGCGCGAGCTCCTCGACGAGGTCCTCGATTCGCACCTCGTCGGAGAGGCCGGCCTGGCGCACCAGCGAGAGGTAGGAGATGTAGGCCTCGAGGCAGCCGCGCCGCCCGCAGCGGCACTGCCGCCCGTCGGGCGCGACGATCGTGTGCCCGAACTCGCCGGCCCAGCCGTGCGCACCCTCGAGCACCGCGCCGTCCAGCACCACCGCGCCGCCGACGCCCGTCGAGCCGCGCACGTAGAGGAACGACTCGCCGGGGCGGCGGTCGATCTCGGTGAGCACCGAGAGGCGGTTGTCGTTCTGGGCGCCGACGGGCCAGGCCGCGGGCGCCAGCAGCTCATGCAGTCGGGAGATCACGGGGACATCCGCCCAGTCCAGGCCCGGGGCGGAGAGGATCCGGCCGTCCTCGGGGGAGAGACGGCCCGGGATCGCGGCGGTCACGCCGACCACCGGCAGCTCCGGCGCCTCCTCCCGCACCTCGTGGACGAGCTGGGCCGCGAGCGCGAGGGCGTCCTCGGCCGTGCCCTCGGCGATGCGGTGGTAGGTGGTGCGGCGCGCGAGCTCGGCGCCGGTGAGGTCGATGCCGAGGCAGGAGATGTGGTCAGCGGCGATCTCGAGCCCGATCGCGAGCAGGGTCCCGGAGGCGGGTCGCAGCGGCACCATCGGCCGCCCGGCGCCCGCCGCGACCGGCTCGCCCTCGGTCACGAGGCCCGCGCCGATCAGCTCCTCGACGAGCTTGGAGACGGTGGGCTTGGTGAGCTGCGTGAGCGTCGCGAGGCCCGCGCGGGAGGTGGGGGAGGGGGCGGTCTGCAGGGCGCGCAGCACGGCGGAGAGGTTGTGCTCGCGCAGGTGGGTGGACTGCATCGGGTCCGTCCTCTCGTGCTCGTCCGTGCTCGTCGTCGTCGGCGTTCGGGGTTCGTCGGCGCCCCGGGTTGTGCGGGACAGCCTCCCATGCGTAGATTAGTAACGGAAACTTACTAAGGGAAGGGGTGCACCCCCGCCATGGCGGACCGCCGCCGTGCGCAGCACCCCGACGACGCCGTCGACCACCACCGAGGAGCACCCCGATGACCGCACCCACCCCCACCCGTGACGACAAGTTCTCCTTCGGCCTGTGGACCACGGGCTGGCAGGCCCAGGACCAGTTCGGCTCCGCCACCCGCCCGCCGCTCGAGCTCACCGCCCACATCCGCCGCCTCGCAGATCTCGGCGCCTGGGGCTTCACCTTCCACGACAACGACGTGATCCCCTTCGACGCCACCCCCGAAGAGCGCTCGCGGATCATCGACCAGCTCAAGAAGGTCACCGAGGAGACCGGACTGGTGATCGAGATGCTCACCACCGACACCTTCGCCCACCCCGTCTTCAAGGACGGCGCCTTCACCTCCAACGACCGCTCCGTGCGCCGCTTCGGCCTGCGCAAGGTGCTCGCCAACGTCGACCTCGCCGCCGAGCTCGGCGCGAGCACCTTCGTGATGTGGGGCGGGCGCGAGGGCTCCGAGTACGACGGCTCCAAGGATCTCCACGCCGCGCTCGAGCGCTACCGCGAGGGCCTCGACACCGTGGCCGGCTACATCAAGGACAAGGGCTACGACCTGCGCATCGGCCTCGAGCCCAAGCCCAACGAGCCCCGCGGCAACATCTTCCTGCCCACCGTCGGCCACGCGCTGGCCTTCATCGAGCAGCTCGAGCACGGCGACATCGTGGGCATCAACCCCGAGACCGGCCACGAGCAGATGGCGACCCTGAACTACACCCACGGCCTCGCCCAGGCGCTGTGGAGCGACAAGCTCTTCCACATCGACCTCAACGGCCAGCACGGCCCGATGTACGACCAGGACCTCGTCTTCGGTCACGGCGACCTGATCAGCGCGTTCTTCACCGTGGACCTGCTCGAGAACGGCTTCCCCTCGAAGCCCGGCGCCTACGAGGGCGCTCGCCACTTCGACTTCAAGCCCTCCCGCACCGAGCACGAGCAGGGCCAGTACGACTCTGCGGCGGCGAACATGGAGATGTACCTGATGCTCAAGGGGCGCGCGATCGCGTTCCGTCAGGACTCCGAGGTGCAGGAGGCCATGGCCTACTCCGGCATCGAGGAGCTCTCCCAGCCCACCCTCGGCGAGGGCGAGACCCTCGCGGACCTCCTCGCGGACCGCTCCACCTTCGAGGACTTCGACGCCGACAAGGCCGGCGAGCGGAACTACGGCTTCGTGCGCCTGCAGCAGCTGGCCATGCAGCACCTCCTCGGCTTCTGCGCCTGAGGATCCCGGCCCGCGGCCCGAGGCTGGTCGGCGGGGGCCTTGCGTCGGGCCCGTGTCTTCCACGGGCGCTCAGCCCGCAGCCATCGGCCAAATGCCGGGTGGCTGCGGGCTGAGCGCCACCGGATGCAGAGGCCCGGGCCCGCGCATCGTCCGGCACTGCCCCCGGGCCGCGGCCGGCTTCCCGGGGGCGGCCGGTCGCTCCTCGCCCGTACCCTGGCCTCGTGCGCGGTGCGCGTCCGCGCCCCGCTGGCCGCCTGACAGGCTCGCCCCACCTGCTCTTCCGTCCCGACCCGCTCGTAAAGGACCCCTCATGGCCCCGCTCGTCCTCGGCATCGACTCCTCCACCCAGTCCACGAAGGCGCTGCTCGTCGACGCCGAGACCGGGCAGGTGCTCGAGGAGCGTCGCGCCACCCATCCCGACGGCACCGAGGTCGACCCCCGCGCCTGGCTCCGGGCGGTCGACGAGGCGGCGGGCCCCCTGCTCGAGCGGGCCGACGCGCTCGCCGTCGGCGGCCAGCAGCACGGCATGGTGCTGCTCGACGAGGCGGGCGAGGTGGTGCGGCCTGCGCTGCTGTGGAACGACACCCGCTCCGCCGACGCCGCGACCACGCTGATCGATGAGATGGGCGGGCCGCAGGCGAGCGTCGAGGAGATCGGCAGCCTCATGGTCGCCTCCTTCACCGCGTCCAAGCTGCGCTGGGTGCGCGACGAGGAGCCCGAGAACGCGCAACGTGCTGCGCAGGTGCTGCTCCCGCACGACTTCGTCTCCCTCCACCTCGCCGAGTCCGGCACCGCCCCGTTCACCGACCGCGGCGACGCCTCCGGCACCGGCTACTACTCCACCCGCGAGGAGGCATGGAAGCCCGAGCTCGTCGAGGCCGCGCTCGGGAAGAACCTCGAGCTGCCGCGCCTGCCCTCGGCCCCCAACGAGGTCATGGCCCGCACCGCTGCGACCTCCGCGAGCCGCGGCGGGGCCGCGATCGCGGCCGGCACCGGCGACAACATGGGCGCCGCGCTCGGCCTGTCGCTGGGCCCCGGCGACGTCTCCGTCTCGATCGGCACCTCCGGCGTGTGCGCGATGGTCAGCGATGCGCGTCCCGGCGATGCCAGCGGGACGGTGACCGGGTTCGCCGATGCGACCGGCCGCTTCCTTCCCATGACCACCACCATCAACGCCTCCCGCATCCTCGAGGCCGGCCGCGCCCTGCTCGGCGTCAGCCACGACGAGATGGCCGAGCTGGCGCTCGCCTCCGAGCCCGGCGCGAACGGCGTGACCCTGCTGCCCTACTTCGACGGGGAGCGCACCCCGAACCGCCCCCACGCCCGCGCCACCCTGACCGGCATGAGCACCTCCACCACCCGCGAGGACGTGGCCCGCGCCTACGTCGAGGCCCTGCTGTGCTCCCTCGCCGACGGCATCACCTCCCTCGAGGAGCGCACCGGCACGGCCGCCCGCCGCATCACCCTGATCGGCGGCGGCGCCCGCTCCCGCGCTGTCCAGCAGCTCGCGCCCGCGATCTTCGGCCGCGAGGTCACGATCGCGCCCGACGGGGAGTTCGTCGCGCTCGGTGCCGCTCGTCAGGCCGCCTGGGCGCTCGCCGGCACGGAGGAGCCCCCGGCCTGGGAGATCAGCGGCTCGCGCGTGGTCACGGCCGACGCGACGCCGGAGGTGCTGGGCGCGTACCGGGAGCTGAAAGAGCGCACCGCTGACTGGAGCTGAGGGCCCCGCTCAGCTCTCCGTCAGCGGCACCCGCACGCTCGCCTGCACCGGCAGGTGGTCGCTCGGGAACACCCCGCCGGGCCGGGCCGCGTTGATCGACGCCTCGAGCACTTCCACGCCGGGGCTCGCGAGGATCCAGTCGATGCGGAAGTCGGAGACCTCGACCTCGCCGAAGTGGGGGAAGGTGCCCCAGCCGGGCGTCGTGCGCGCGGCCGCCTCCCGCCAGGTGTCCTGCAGGCCGAACTCCTCGACCAGCACCGTGTA
Source organism: Brachybacterium sp. SW0106-09 (assembly GCF_001293905.1). Lineage (NCBI taxonomy): Bacteria > Bacillati > Actinomycetota > Actinomycetes > Micrococcales > Dermabacteraceae > Brachybacterium > Brachybacterium sp. SW0106-09. The sequence continues at coordinate 48,461 of NZ_BCAK01000007.1, read as the reverse complement.
GGCGGAGGAGTCCCCGGCGACAGAGTTGAAGTCGCCGGTGACCAGCGCCGGCAGGTGCAGGAGGTGGAACTGGCGCAGGTGGTCGGCGATGAGCTGGGCGCCCTTGACCTTCGCCTGCGTGATCACGTGGTCGAGGTGGATGTCGAGGTGTACGAGATCCCCGCCGGTGTCGCGGTCGCGGAAGCGCGCCCACACCGCGACCCGCGTGTAGGTTCTCGCGCGACCTGTCAGGGGTGCGACGCCGTGAACTGCGGCCCGACAAGGAGGTTGCCTGCTCGAATTCTCATGAAGCTGCCGGGTTCCTCAAGGCGGTGAGTGGTGCCCGAGGGCAACCTGGCCGAATCTAAGGCTGTGCCGGTGATCGATGGGTTGTCGGTGGTGGCGGAATAATTTAAGACTTGACGAGGCGCCGTATTGCGTCTGAAGCCTCCTTCAGCTTTTTCTCGGCCTCGTCCCCGCTTTCGCGAGCGGCATCGAGGACGCAGTGACGGAGGTGGTCGTCGAGCAGTCCCAGTGCAACGTTCTCGAGCGCGCTGTTCAGAGCGGAGATCTGGGTGAGGATGTCGATGCAGTAGACATCTTCATCGACCATCCGAGAGATTCCACGGGCTTGACCTTCGATGCGCTTGAGGCGGTTGAGGTAGCGGGGTTTGTCCTGGACGTAGCCGTGGGGTCCGCTGTGGCAGGCATGTTCCTCGGTGGGGTCAGTTGCAGTGCTCATGGGTGATTCCATTCGGTGAGGGGGGGATCAGTGGCGAAGTCGGACGGCCGCGACGGTCGCTTCCGGGCGTAGGTCGAGGCGTCGCAAGAGCTGGGCGTTGAGTGCGACGACGATAGTGGACAGGGACATGAGGATCGCTCCGACGGACATCGGCAGCACCAATCCGATGGGGGCGAGGATTCCGGCCGCGAGTGGCACGGAGATCAGGTTGTAGCCGGCTGCCCACCAGAGATTCTGCTTCATCTTTCGGTAGGCGGCGCGGGAGAGCTCGATGACCGAGAGCACCGAGCGTGGATCGGAGCTGGCGAGCACGACCCCGGCGGAAGCGATTGCGACGTCGGTGCCGGCGCCGATGGCGATGCCGACATCGGCCTGGGCGAGGGCAGGGGCGTCGTTGACGCCGTCTCCGACCATCGCGACCTTCTTGCCCTCTTTCTGGAGCTGGGCGACCTTCGAGGACTTGTCCTCGGGTCGCACCCCGGCGAAGACGCGGTCGATGCCGAGCTCGCGGCCGACGCTGTTCGCGACCGCCTCGGCGTCGCCGGTGATCATGACGACCTCGACGCCCAAACTGTGCAGGGCATCGATGGCGTCGCGAGATTCGGGGCGCACCTCATCGGTGAGCTTGAGACCGCCGATCACCTCGTCGTCGCGGAGGACGTGGAGGATGATCGCGCCCTCCTGGCGCCAGGCCTCAGCCTCGTCGACTTCGCTCACTCCGGTCTCCTCGAGCAGTCGAGGACCGCCCACGCGGATCTCGTGCCCATCGACCTGGGCACTCACGCCCAGTGCCGGGGTGGAGCTGACGTCAGAGCCCGCAGGAATCTGGGCTCCCTCGGCCTGTGCCTTGGCGACGATGGCGCGGGCGAGCGGGTGCTCGCTCTCCGCCTCGGCGGCAGCTGCCAGGGCCAGCACCTCGGTCTCGTCCGCACCGCGGGTGATGATCTCGGCGAGGACGGGCTCACCCTTGGTCAGGGTGCCGGTCTTGTCGAACAGGACGGCGTCAACGGTGCGCATGGCCTCCAGGGCCAGACGGTCCTTCACCAGGACACCGCCGCGGGCAGCCCGCTCCGTCGCGATCGAGACGACCAGCGGGATCGCGAGCCCCAGCGCATGGGGGCAGGCGATGACCAGGACCGTCACCGTGCGCACCACGGCGTCATCGGGCATGCCGAGCAGAGACCAGGTGATCGCGGTGATCGCAGCGGCACCGAGAGCGAACCAGAAAAGCCACGCCGCGGCGGTATCCGCGACGCGCTGTGCCCGGGACGAGGAGTTCTGCGCTTCGGTCACCAGGCGCTGGATACCGGCGAGGGCGGTGTCGTCGCCCGTGGCGGTGACTTCGATGCGGAGACTGGAATCGGTGGCGACGGTGCCAGCCACGACAGAGTCTCCGGTGGAGCGCGTCACTGGGCGGGACTCGCCGGTGACCATGGACTCGTCCACGTCAGCGCGGCCTTCCCGGATCGTGCCGTCGGCCGGGACGCTCGCGCCGGGGCGGACGAGGATGAGGTCGCCGCGCTGCAGCTCGTTGGGCGAGATGCTCACGAGCTCGTCGCCTTCGATGCGTTCTGCCATGTCCGGCAGCAGTGCGGCCAGAGAGTCGAGCGCGGAGGTGGTCTGGGCGAGGGAGCGCATCTCGACCCAGTGGCCCAGCAGCATGATCACGATCAGCAGGGCGAGCTCCCACCAGAATTCCAGCTGGTGGTCGAGGATCCCGAGAGTCGCACCCCAAGAGGCGATGAACGCGACCGTGATCGCGAGCCCGATCAGGAGCATCATCCCGGGCTGACGAGAGCGGATCTCGGAGACGGCACCGGTGAGGAACGGGCGGCCGCCCCAGACGTACATGACGGTGCCGAGAACCGGGGCGATCCATAGAGCGCCGGGGAACTCGGGAACGCTGTACCCGAGCAGCATCGCGAACATCGGCGAGAACACGACAACTGGGACCGCGATGATCAGGTTGATCCAGAACAACCGCCGGAACTGCCCGACGTGGTCCCCGTGACCGGCGTGACCCCCGTGCCCTGAATGGCCCTCGTGTTCCGAGTGGTCCTCGTGGTCTCCGTGAGTTCCGTGGTCGTGATGCGCGTCGGGTGCGTCGTGCTCAGCAATACCGGTGTGGGCGCCATGAGGCGTGGGGGAAGGATGAGAGTGCTGCATGCCGGGTTCTCCGTGGTCGTGACGGTGTGGGTGGTTGCCAGCGTTCATGCACCCGACCATATACCCCTAGGGGGTATGTGTCGAGGGGTTGGATTCCGCTGTCAGCATCGGCGTGATCGAGGTGTGGAGGCGCGGCACGAGAGCCATCACGTCGGGGCCGGCGTCCAAGCCACTGACTCCGACGAGCCGGCCCGCTCGGTCGTGGGTGAGGACGAGGGGAGAGGTAGAGAGGGCGCGCGTCGTCCCGAATCGGCCTGTATGTCCAGCAGCGACGTAGAGGTGCTGGTGGATCTGTGCGCTGTAGAGGGCGCGGGGTCGGTAGGGCCCGGGGGTGTCCGCGAGCCCGAGCGAGGCCAGGACGCTGCGCGCGGCGTGCGCGCCCTGTGCCTCGGCGTCGCTCCAATGATCGATGCGCCAGATCGTGCCGTCAGACTCGTGGACCGCGACGCCTCCTGCGGCGTAGACGTTCTCGTGGTCACGGCTGCGCAGCCGAGAATCGACAGCGATCGCTCCACCCCAGGGGGAGGGGGAGAGTGGGCGCGTTCCAAGGGCGGTGATGGCCAGGTCCGCGGCAACGTCACGGCCGTCGGTGAACTCGGCGTGCAGCTCGCTCTCGACGAGCTCAAGGCGCGTCAGCGCGTGACCGAAGTGCGTGTCGACAGTGACCCGATGTGCCTGGGAAAGTTGTCCTGCGACCTGGGAGCCGAAGGCGGTGGCCCCTGGGATGGGCGAAGAGGCAGCGAGCGTGACCCTGCATCCAGCGTCGCGGAGGATCCCGGCGGTCTCGGCTCCAATCATTCCGGCCCCGTAGATGAGAACCCGTGGAGAGCGCGTGCGCTCGAGGACGGCCCGCACACGGAGCGCATCGTCGAGGGAGTGCAGATGCGTCACCCGTCCGCTCTCCAGGGCGGCAGGGCTGGCAATACTCGGAGGCAGGGCGCGTGGCGCGCTTCCCGTAGCGACGATCAGTGCGTCATAGTCCACGCGGGCTCCAGTGCGCAGGTGAACGGTCTGCTCTTGGGGGTCCACCGCCTCGACGCGATCCCGGACTGGTGGAGCGGGCAGTGCTGGCAGATGTGCGTGATGGGGTTCGAGGAGGCCGGTGGCGACAGCCTTGTTGATCAGAGTGCGGTTATACGGGGTGGTTTCCGTATCGATGATCGCGGTTGTGGTGATCTCTTCGTGCTGGGCGAGTTCCCGGATGGAGGCCGACCCCGCAGCTCCTGCACCGATGACGAGAACGTGTGTCGTGTCGGGCATTGCCGAGCTCCGATCTATATGGGGGAGGGGGCGCACTGCCTGACAGTGCGCCCCCTCCCGCTGAGCGGTGGTCCTCAGGCGGCGACGTACTTCTGTGGGTCGGCGTCGAAAAGGGGGCCGCAGCCGGCGCAGCACAGCCAGTAGCGGGTGCCCTCGTAGTCACGGAACAAGCCCGCGGCCTCGGCGGTGCTCTTGACGACGGGCCTGCCTTCCATCACCGGACAGGTGGCCATGTCGTCCTCCGTGGCGCCCATCAGGTTCGGGCGCCCCTCGGACTCCACGGGGGAGTGGGAGGTGTGGCCGCAGCAGCTGGAGTTCTGGTCGGTCGTGTCGTTCATGGGATTCCTTCCATAGGGGTTTCGTGCGGGGAGGGGTCAGTTCTTCGCGATGGAGGTGAAGCCGCGCAGGCGCAGGCTGTTGCCCACGACGAAGACGCTGGAGAAGGCCATCGCGGCGCCGGCGAGCATGGGGTTGAGCATGCCGAGCGCGGCGATCGGGATCGCGGCCGTGTTGTAGGCGAAGGCCCAGAACAGGTTGGTTTTGATGGTCGAGAGCGTCTTGCGGGACAGGCGGATGGCATCGACGGCGCTGCGGAGGTCGCCACGCACCAGGGTGATGTCGCTGGCCTCGATCGCGACGTCGGTGCCGGTGCCCATCGCCAGTCCCAGGTCGGCCTGGGCGAGGGCGGGGGCGTCGTTGACGCCGTCGCCCACCATTGCGACGGTGCGGCCCTCGCGCTGGAGGCGGGAGACTACATCGACCTTCTCCGACGGCAGGACTTCGGCGATGACCTCGTCGATGCCGACCTCGGCGGCGATCTGGCGGGCCACGGCCTCGTTGTCACCGGTCAGCAGCACCGGGGTCAGCCCCAGCGCTTTCATCTCGGCGACGGCCTCAGCGCTGGTGGGTTTGACCGTGTCGGCGACCACCAGGATTCCCCGGGCGATTCCGTCCCAGCCGATGGCGACGACGGTCTTGCCCTGCTCTTCGGCGTCCGCCTTGGCGGCAGCGACCGCGCGGCTCAGGGCCATCTGCGTCTCGGCGAGGAGGCTCTCGCGGCCGACGACGACAGCCCGTCCTTCGACGGTGCCGCGCACACCCTTGCCCTCGAGGTTGGTGAAGTCCGAGAGTGTCGGGAGTTCGCCGACCTCCTGGGTGGCGCCCTTGGCGATCGCTTGGGCGATCGGGTGCTCGGAGGAGTCCTCGACGGCGCCGGCCAGTCGCAGCAGCTCGGCGCGATCGGTGCCTTCATCGGTGACGACATCGGTGAGGGTCATCTTGCCGGTGGTGACGGTACCGGTCTTGTCCAGCACCACGGTGTCGACCTTACGGGTGGACTCGAGCACCTCGGGGCCCTTGATGAGCACCCCCATCTGAGCTCCGCGGCCGGTGCCCACCAGCAGCGCGGTCGGAGTCGCCAGACCAAGCGCGCAGGGGCAGGCGATCACGAGAACGGCGACGGCGGCGGTGAAGGCCGTGGTGACGGGGAACCCGGCGCCGAGCCACGCGCCGAGGGTCAGCGCGGCGACCAGGATGACGATCGGCACGAAGATCCCCGAGATGCGGTCGGCCAGGCGTTGGACCTCGGCCTTGCCGGTCTGGGCGTCCTCGACGAGCTTGGCCATCTGGGCCAGCTGGGTGTCGGAGCCGATGCGGGTTGCGCGGACCACGAGGCGTCCGCCGGCGTTGACGGTGGCGCCGGTGACGGCGTCCCCCTCACTCACCTCGACGGGGACCGACTCGCCGGTGAGCATGGAGGCGTCGACCGCGGAGGTGCCGGAGACGACGGTGCCGTCGGTGGCGATCTTCTCGCCGGGGCGGACGATGAAGTCGTCACCCTCTACGAGGTCGTCGATGGCGATCTTCTGCTCCTGGCCTCCGCGCAGCACGGAGACTTCTTTCGCGCCGAGCTCGAGCAGGGCGCGCAGTGCGGCGCCGGCCTGGCGCTTGGAGCGCTTCTCGAAGTAGCGGCCGGCCAGGATGAACATCGTGACGCCCGCACCGACCTCGAGGTAGATGTTCGCTGCCCCGTCGGAGGGCGCGATCGTCAGCTCGAAGGGGTGAGTCATGCCTGGGGTGCCGGCGGTTCCGAAGAACAGTGCGTACAGGGACCACAGCAGGGCAGCGGAGGTGCCCATCGAGATGAGCGTGTCCATCGTGGCTGCGCCGTGCTTGAGGTTCGTCCAGGCTGCCTTGTGGAACGGCCAGGCACCCCACACGATGACCGGGGCCGCGAGCGCCAGCGAGAGCCACTGCCAGTAGGGGAACTGAATGGCGGGGATCATCGCCATCGCGATGACCGGGACGGTCAGCACGACCGCACCGATCAGCCGGTGGCGCAGGGAGGTCAGCTCCGGGTCGGAGCTCTCCTGATCGTCCCCAGGCGTATTCGCTGAGTCTTTGCGGGTGGCGGGCTTGGGTAGTGCGGCGGTGTATCCGGTCTTTTCGACTTCACTGACGAGCAGCTGCGGATCGTAGCCCTCCGGGGCCGTCACCTTGGCTTTCTCAGTGGCTTAGTTGACGGTCGCGGTGATGCCGTCGAGCTTGTTGAGTTTCCGCTCGATCCGGTTCGCGCAGGATGCGCACGTCATGCCGCCGATTTCCAGCTCGATGCCCGCCTCCGCGATGAGCGGTGTTTCGGGGTTCACTGCAGGTCCTTTCCGATCTGTTGCGACGGTCGATCCGGCTCCATGGGGTCAGTGACCATCCGGGTGCGCATCGGCGCTCTCGTTCTCGGTGCCCTGCTCCGCTTGCACGACGAACTGCGCGGTGTGCACCTCGCCATCGATCTGGAAGTCCAGGTAGAGGTAGTAGCGGCCGGCCGTGGGGGCCTCCGCCATGAAGGAGATCTCCGGGCCGGAGGTCTCCCCGGGTACCGGGTCCTCGCCCTCGGCGTGGACGTGGAGGTACTCCATATCGCCCTCGCGCAGAGCAACGAGGTGGCCGAAGGCGCCGAGGTAGGGCTCCAAGGTGGTCACGGGGGCGCCGTCCTGGGTGACGCTCAGTGTGAGGTCGCTGGAGGTCCCGGCAGTCAGGTCCCCGTCCAGAGTCACTTCGAATCCGTCGACCTCGTCCTTCGCGGAGAGGGGACGGTCGGTGACCGGCGTGAGTTCGCCGGCCACGTCAACGGTCCGCGACAGCGTCAGGGTGTCCTCGCCGTCGCCGGTGGGGGCGAAGTCGGCATAGATCTTGTACGTCCCGGCTTCCTCCCACTGCCAGGGCAGGGACCAGCTCCCGGTGGACGGGTCCAGCTCCGGGTGTACATGGCGGTATTGGGTGCCGTCGGTGCGGACCACGATCAGGTGCATCTCCTTCTCGTGGGCCTCCTGATACTCCGTGACGGGGCTCCCGTCGGGGCCGGTGATCGTGTAGGCGAGTTCTCCGGCCTGCTCAGCGGACTGCGGAGCGGCGACCTCGGACAGCATGTATCCCTGCGATGACATCGATACTCCCTTCTGCGGTGCAGCCTCGGGCTGCGTATCCGCGCCTCCACCGTGGTCGGGATCGTCGTGCGATGTGTCGGCTGCCTGCGCTGACCATCGTTCGACGACCCGGTCCGGGACGACGGCGCCGGCTGCGACGAATGCGCCGCCGAAGGTCACTGCGACCGCAGCGCCGTAGGCGATCAGTCGTCCCGCGGCATTCATCGGGCCTTGACCGCCGAGTAGCCGGCCTCCTCGAGCGCGGTGAGGACCTGTGCGTCATCGAGGGGCTCCTCGGAGGTGACGACGAGCCGGCCCGTCTGGGCGCTCACCTGGATGTCGGTCACGCCGAAGAGCTCGCCGACCTCCTCGCGGACGGACATCTCGCAATGCCCGCAGGTCATCCCGGTCACCTGAAATTCGTTCGTCGTCGTCATGGCCGTGCTCCTCTCATCTTGTATACCCCCATGGGGTATCAATCCAGGATTGAGGCTATACCCCCTCCCCGTATCACGCAAGGCATGTGGCTGTGAGTGCCGGGCATCGGCTCGCCGGCTCCACTCACCGCACGGATTCCTCGGCGGACCTCGATTCGGACGCGGACTCGCCGGTGGGTCGGATATGGCGCAACCGTGTAGCGGCAATGAGTGCGGCGAGAGCGGCGATGACGGCGGAAGCCATGCCGGCGGTGTTCAGCCCGCTGGTGAACGCTTGTTGCGCCGCGGTGGTCAGAGCTGCGCCGACCGTGTCGGGTAACTGTTCCGCGATGGCGAGGGCTCCGTCGATGCCGGACTCCGCGGCGGCCGCTGCTTCTGCTGGCATGCCGTCGGGCATGGTGTCGGTGATCTGGCCGCGGTAGGTGGCGATGCCAATGCTGCCGATGACCGCCACCCCCAGGGAGATGCCCAAGTCGTTCACGGTGGTCGCCAAGCCGGAGGCGCCGCCGGCCTTCTCCGGCGGGACCGAGCTGACGACCAGTTCCGTCGTCAGTGCCATCGAGGGTGCAACCCCCGGGTATGTGATCACGAAGCTCGCGATCACGAGTGCGAGGCCCGTGATGGCGTCCAGCTGCGTGAACAGGATGTACCCGACGACCTGCGTGAGCAGGCCGAGCGCGATGACGTTGCCAGGACGGAATTTCCGGGCCAGCATCGGGGAGAGGGTGGAGACGACGATGAGGACCGCCGCGGCGGGGATGATCGACAGCCCCGCCTGCATCGGGGAGAGCCCCTGAACTTGTTGCAGGTACTGGGTGAACAGGGAGTACACCCCTCCCAATGCCGCAGCCGACAGGAGGAAAACGGTGAGCGCTCCGCTGACGGTGCGGTTGGCGAACAGTCGCACATCCAGTAGAGGGTGTGTGGCGCGCAGCTGCCGGATCACGAACCATAGACCGATCAGCGCTCCGGCGACCAGCAGTCCGATCGATGGCCCGACCGGCTCCTGGGTAGCGAAGCGCTTGATGCTGTAGATGATCCCGAGTAGCGAAGTGACGAGAAGTAGTGCGCTGAACAGGTCGATCTTCGCAGTACGATCCTTGTGCTCAGGCAGTAGCAGCGGGGCACCGATCGCGACCAGCGCCATCACCGGGACGGCGACCAGGAAGGTCGACTGCCAGCCGAACGCCTCGAGCAGGAGCCCGCTGAGCAGGGGGCCAAGCGCCACGCCTGCGGAGATGCCGCCGGCCCACACCCCGACCGCGATGCCGCGGGCCTTCGGGTCGGCGAACAGCACGAAGATCAGCCCGAGGGTGGAGGGAAGCATCATGGCTCCTCCGAGCCCGAGAACGGCTCGCCAGAGGATCATCAGCTCTGGGCTCGTCGTCAGCGCCGCGGCGATCGAGACGATCCCGAACACGATGGCGCCAATCACCATGAGCCGGCGCTTGCCGACGCGGTCGCCGAGGACGCCCATCGCGACGAGGAACCCGGCCATCACGAACCCGTAGATGTCGAGGATCCATAGCAGCTGTGCGCTCGTCGGGCTCAGGTCCGCGGCCATGTTCGGGGCCGCGAGGAACAGGATCGTCAACATCATGAACAGCAGCGTTGAGGGGATCACGAGTACCGCAAGACCCCACCACTGCTTCACCCCCGTCTGGGGCACAGGTGCATCTGACTCAGACATGACGCACCTCGTTCGTCTCATGCCTCTTCGTTCTCATGGCCTCTGGCCCTTCCGTCCTTGACTGCGTTCCCGTGGGAGGGGCCCCACGGCACCAAACTCAGACATCGGTGTACGGGTTACAACCGATAGAGTAACCCATACATTCCCGTACGAGTTAGAGGTGGAAGATGCCGAACGTCAAGGGCACGACCGCAGCAGGTGAACGCGGCAAGAGCGGTCTGGGGGTCAATCAGCGTGCCGACGCACAGCGCAACCGGGCGAAGATCCTCGCCGCCGCGCCGGTCGCGCTGCGCAAGAACCCGGACGCTTCCGTCGCCGACATCGCCGCCGAAGCCGGCGTGGGCCGCATGACCCTGTACGGGCACTTCGCCAACCGTGCGGCACTGATCGATGCGACCCTCGCGGACAGCCTCGAGCAGGCCGAGGACGTCCTCGGGAACGTGCCCCTCGACGGGGACCCAGTGGCAGCGCTCGAAGCCCTCATCACGTCGAGCTGGTCTCTCCTGGAACGCGTCCGCTCTGTGCTCGTAGTGGCACAGCGCGAACTGCCGTCAGCGCGCATCCGTGAGATGCATGAGGTGGCCGAGGGGCGCATGCAGGGTCTCTTCGAACGCGGACAGCGTGAAGGGGTGTTCCGCGCAGAGCTTCCGGTCAGCTGGCTGCTCGCCGTCACCCATTTGGCCATGAACGCTGCCGCCGAAGAGGTGACCGCCGGCCGAATCGAGCTCAAGGACGCCGCCGACCTCATCATCGGAACCCTGCTCCCAGCCTTCACCGTTCCCGAGATGCGCTGAAGGCCATACGAGTGCAGCAGGAGGCTCTCGCTCCCGCTGCCCCATTAGTGCCCGCTTTCGTCTCCCTCGACGTCAGGGGCGTGACCGTACGTCGTCAGGACGCGGGGTCGGTGCCTCGACGACTCGGTACCCCGCTCGCTGCCACACGTCGCTGAGAACTGCTCCGTAGGCGCCAGTTCCTTCCACAACGATCAGTACACCGTCGAGATCTCCCTCGGTTCGGCGTGAGATCCAGTCTCGGGCGCGTCGCAGCTCTGCAGGGCTGATCGGGAAGACGTTCTGATCTATGAAAGCGCCGATCGGGACTTCGATGATCGCGTAGGAGTGGGTTGCGGCGTGGGTGTCGACGCCGACGACTTATTGGTGGATGTCCCCTACAGTGGCAGGCAGAGTGTTCATGACGATGTTCCTCTCGAATCGCTGGGACGGGACGTCGTTGCTGGCGTCGGCCCAGGATGAGAGTTACTACGAGGTGGGCCTGTAATGAGCCACGCCGTCGGGATCGTGATCTCGACGGTGGACATGCTTCTGATCAAGCCATCGTAGTGTGCCAGGGCTGGCGCCGGCACCCGGTCCCTGCCGGACAGATCCCGGGAATGACACCCCGTAGGGGTCAGCCGATTCAGGAGTCACGACGGGCGCCGGACTACCAGCCCCAACCCTGCCAGCCAGCCCCCGGGCCGGCCACCACGAACACTTACAGCCGATTCACACGTGCCGCCACGAGGGGTTGGCGAAGCCGGGAGAGGCTCAACGTCTCGAGAATGCGCTGGGATAAGCCGTGCCCAAGTGGCCGAGAGGCCATAACGAGCGTGGCGCGTCAGACGCGAGGATCACGCCGACGGCAGCGATGGTGACGTCCATGCCGGCTCCGTCTTTAGAACAGCAGGGGTCCTTCCAGGGCCGCCCACAGGAAACCGGCCAGGATGCCGAGCCCCAGGCTCGCGGTGGCAGCCACCCCGGCGGTGGCTGCCGGCCAGGTGGCCGCTCCGCCCGGGCGGGGGAAGCTAGCGCCGTTATCGGTAGGACGGGCGAACGCGGGCGCGAACCAGCGCAGGTAGTAGAACAGGCTGAGCACGCTGTTGAGCATCACGACCAGCGCCAACCAGCCGTGCCCGCCGTCCCAGGCTGCGGTGGCGGTGGTGAGCTTGCCGACGAACACGGCCAGCGGTGGGGTGCCCACCAGGCCCAGCAGCGCGACGAGCAGAGCCAGGGCCAGCCCGGGGCGGGACCGGGCCAGACCTCGGTAGTCACTCAGCTCGCGGTGGTGGGGCAGCGCTGCGGTGACGGCGAAGGCGGCGACGTTGGCCAGGGCATAGGCGGCGAGGTAGAACAAGAATGAGGGCAGTGCCAGATCACTGCGACCCGCCGCGGCCACCGGGACGAGCAGGAACCCGACCTGGGCCACGGTCGACCAGCCCAGCAGCCGGCGGGGATCGGTCTGCCAGTACGCGGCAAGGTTGCCCACGACCATGGAGGTCGTGGCCAGCACGCCCGCGACGACCAGCCAGGAGCCGTCGCCTTCGGAGATCGTGGCCACGAATCGGTAGACGGCTACCAGCGCTCCGATCTTGGGGACCGTGGTCAGGAACGTCGCGGCGGTGCCGCCGGTGCCCTGTGTGGCGTCGGGTACCCAGAAGTGCAGGGGCACGCCGCCGGCCTTGAACAGCAACCCGGCGAGCACGCCCAGCACGCCGACCCCCACGGCTGCGGCCGGGGCCCCGGGTAGCACGTCCCGCAGCAGGGCGTAGTCGGTGCCCCCGGCCACGGCGTAGAGCACGGTGACCCCGAGCATGAGCAGGATCCCGGACAACGCGCCCATGAGGTAGGTCTTCATCGCCGCTTCGGCCCCGGCCCGGCCGCCGGTCAGGCCGATAATCCCGTACAAGGGGATGCTGACCAGCAGGAATCCGGCTACGAGCACGAGCAGGTCGGTGGTTCCGGCTAGCACCATCACCCCGGTGGTGGCGAAGAGCAGCAGCGCGTAGGTGTCGGACTCTCGCGGCGAGCCGGCGAGTTCCCCGGAGGCCACCCCGAGGACCAACAGGGTCGTCAGGGCCGCGATTATCCGGGCGGCTCCGGTGGCGACGTCCACAGCGAAGGTGCCTGAGAACGCGCTCTGTTCGGGGCCGGTCATCGCCACGGCGGCGGCGACCGTGGCACCGAGCAGGGCTACCGCGGCGACGGCGCGGGCGATCCACTGCCGCTGGCGGGGCAGGAATGAGCCGCCCAGCAGCACCACCACGCCGCCGATGAAGACGAGGATCTCCGGCAGCAGCAGGGCGGGCCGCATCTGCATCGAGGCCTCCACCGGTTACCTCCCGACCAAGGAGACCAGGGCCGCGGAGGCCGGCTCGATCACCTCGAGCAGGACTCGAGGCAGCACCCCGATGAGCACGGACAGGGCCAGCAGCGGACCGACCGACCACAGCTCCCGGACGCGCAGATCCGCGAACCCGGGCGATCGGCCCTCCGTGGGGCCGGTGAACACTTGCTGCAGCGCCCGCAGGAACAGGGCGGCCGTGACCAGGATGCCCGGCAGGGCGATGGCGGTGACCGGGGCGACCGCGATGCTGCCGGCGAAGATCTGGAACTCGGCGATGAATCCGGAGAACCCGGGCAGGCCCAGGGAGGCGAAGGCACCGACCGCGAACAGCGCCGCATACCGCGGCGCGGGACCGGCCAGGCCTCCGTAGGAACCCATGTCATAGGTGCCGGCCCGATCCTGCATCACCCCCGCCAGCAGGAACAGCGCGGCGGTGATCAACCCGTGGCTGACCATCTGCACCACCGCACCGGTGACCGCCACCGAGCGGGCCTGCTCGGCGCCCTCGGCGACCAGACCCGCCGCACCCAGGGCCAGGACGATGTAGCCCATATGATTGACGGAGGTGTAGGCCACCATCCGCTTGAGGTCCGTCTGAGCCAGCGCCACGAACGCTCCGTACAGCACCGAGACGATACCGATCGCCACGATCACCCAGGCCCAGGACCGCCACGCCTCCGGGAGCATCGGCATGGCGATGCGCACGAACCCATAGGTCCCCATCTTCAGCAACACCGCAGCCAGCACGGCCGAACCGGTCGCCGGGGCGTCGGTGTGGGCCGGTGGCAACCAGGTATGGAAGGGAACGGTGGGGGTCTTCACCGCGAGACCGACCACGATCGCCGCCAGCACCAGCCCCCCGGTCAGCGGGCTGTCATCGAGCGGGGTGGCCGCGACAAGCTCGGGGATGTCGAAGGTGTGCGGTGCGGCGGCCACGTAGAGCCCGATAAAGCCCAGCAGCAGGGCCAGTGATCCCAGAAACGTGTAGAGGAAGAACTTCAGGGCCGAGCGGGCAGCGTTGCCATGGCCCCATCCGGCGATCACGAAGTACATGCCCACGATCGAGAGATCGAAGAACACGAAGAACAGGATGAGGTCGGCTGCCACGAACACCCCCAGACTCACGCCCTGCAGGAACAGGAACAGGGCCGTCTGAATCCGGGGCCGGTCGGGCTGGCGCAGGGCGTAGACGGCACAGGCCAGGAAAACGATCGTCGTCATGGCCACCAGCGGTAACGAGAGACCATCCACGCCCACGTGATAGCTGCTGTTCACCCCCGGGATCCACGGCACCTGCTGCTCGTACGCCAGTGCGTTTTGCCCCGGGTCCTCATAACCGACCCACAGCACTCCGACGAGCACCAGCTCGACCGCGCTCACGGCGACCCAGGCCCAGCGGGCGACCGCAGGGCCGATCGCCGGCATCGCCGCCAGGACGACGGCGGCGGCCAGGGGCAGGAAAACGATCAGACTCAGCATGCTCATCCCATCACGGCATAGACGGACCAGGCCACGACGCCGATCGCGAGGACCGCGACGGCCTGGAGGAAGTACTGGTGGATGGCTCCGGTCTGCGGGATCCGGGCCAGATGCCCGAGCCGGCGGACCCGACCGGCGAGGATCTCCACCCCACGGTCCACTCCGTCGTCATCGACCCTCGCCGCCAGCTGACCGGTCACTTCGGCGGCGTGCGCGGTGGCGTCGACCCCGGCGTCGAGAATCCGGTCGTCGGCACGGGCGGCGATCCGCGCTAGCACAGGCACCGCCCCGGCGGCGGCCATCACGGTGCGGTCCAGGACGTGGTCATCGAACCGAGCCAGGGCGTGCGCCAGGGACAGGGACGGGCGGACGACGACGGCATGCGCGATCCTCTCCAGCCCCAGCCACTCACGGGCCCATCTCGGCTCGGGGGCGCGTAGCCGCAGCATCAGCAGCAGCACGGCGGCCGCGATCACGGCCGAGAGAGCCAGCTCGACGGCCGAGACCTCGCCGTGCCCGCCCAGTGTCTGGGCGAGGGCCCGGCTGAGCGGGGGCAGAGCCAGCACGACGAGCCCGGCCGCGCCGGCGGCCAGCACGACCAGCGGCGCCTGCTCCAGGGCCCCTACCTGGCCGGTGCCGCCCGCACGGACTCCCGCGCCGTCCCCGCGGCGCCAGATCGCCCACAGGGCCTTGCCGGCATAGGCGGCCGACAGGGCGGACGCCAGCAACCCGGCGGCATAGAGCCACGGGGAGGCCTCGAGCGCAGCAGCCAGCACGGCGTCCTTGGTCGCCCACAGGGACAGCGGGGCGATCCCCGCCAGGGCCAGCGCCCCCACGCTCGCGCAGACCCCGACAACCCGCCACCGACGCCCCACTCCGCGTAGTCTCGCGAGATCTTCGGTGCCCACCGCCGTCAACCATGCCCCGGCAGCCAGGAAGAGCAGGGCCTTGGTGGAGGCGTGCGCCACCAGATGGGCCGCGCCGCCACTGACCGCGCCGACGCCGGCAGCGAGAACGACGAACCCCAGCTGGGCGACCGTGGAGGCGGCCAGGAGCTGTTTGAGCTCCCGCTGGGCCAGCGCCACGATGCCCATCAGCACCGCGGTGAGCATCCCGAGCCAGGCGGCCACTGGCCCGGCCCACCCGGTCGCAGCCAACAACGGCTCCACGCGCAGAAGCAGAAAGCCGCCCATGGCCACCATCGCCGCTGAGTGCAGCAGCGCGCTCACCGGGCTGGGACCCTGCATCGCCCCGGAGAGCCAGAACGAGAAGGGCAGCTGTGCGGCCTTCCCCAGGGCAGCGACCAGGATCCCGGCCGCGACGACGTGGCGCCACGGGTCCGTCGCGGCGGGGAGGTCAGCCAGCGCCATTCCTGCTCCGCCGGCCAGGGCGGCGCCGGCGGCGACGTAGAGGCCCAGGTCGGCGGTGCGGGTGGTGAGGAAGGCGGTGAGCCCCGCCGAGACCCGGTGCGGTTCCCGCCACCAGAACCCGATCAGGGCGTAGGAGGTCGCGCCCATCACCTCCCAAGCGAACAGCAGCGCCGGGATACTGGCGGCGGAGGCCGTGACCAAGGCCGCGGCGGAGAAGATCAGCATCAGCCCGTGGAAGCGGGCCCGGGACTCCCGGATGCTCCCAGCCGCGAAGACCAGCACCAGGAAGGTCACCGCGGCGATCATCGGTGCGGTCAGCGCCGCAAGGGCATCCACCTCCAGTGCGAAGTCGGCGCCGGCCAGGAACGGGGACGACAGCGCCGGCCTGGCCAGGGCGACGACTGCCGCCAGTGCCGTGGTGAGCCCAGCGGTGGCCACCGCGATCGGTGTCGCAACGCGTTCCCACCGGCGGGTCAGGGCCAGCGCGGCGCCCATGCCCCCCGGGAGCAGCACCATGGCGAGCAACGCGCCCTCGGCCCCGGTCATCGGGACAGCTCCTCGGCCATGTCCGTCATGTCGGTCTGGCGCCGGCGGTGCAGCAACGTGGCCACGGCGAAGCCCATGGCCATCTCCACGGTCATCGCCGCC
Source organism: Brachybacterium sp. SW0106-09 (assembly GCF_001293905.1). Lineage (NCBI taxonomy): Bacteria > Bacillati > Actinomycetota > Actinomycetes > Micrococcales > Dermabacteraceae > Brachybacterium > Brachybacterium sp. SW0106-09. The sequence continues at coordinate 32,148 of NZ_BCAK01000007.1, read as the reverse complement.
AGCACGACCAGCAGCAGCACCTGCCCGGAAGGGTCCGGGGCCAGGAACCACCAGAATCCGGCGGCGGCCAGCAACACCCCGTTGATCATCAGCTCCAGACCCATCATCACCATCACCACCACCTGCTGGGACAGCGCTCCGTAGAGGCCCACCGCGAACAGCGCGGCGGCCACCACCAGCACGGCTTCCAGGGTCATCGGCCCACACCCCCCGGCTGGGGATCGTCGGCCGGCCGGCGGCGTAGGTCGTCACCGAACCGGTCGTAGCGGGTGCGATGAGCGGCCAGCACCACCCCGGACACGATGGTTGCCACCAGGACCGCACCCACCACGACCATGACCAGCATCTTCTCGCCCATGATCGCCAAGCCGATCGCGTGCGTGAGGTCCTCGGGCGGGGCGCCGCGTCGCTCCGGCCAGGGGATGAGCAGGGCGCCGGCAGCCAGCAGCCCGAAAACGCCGGCCGAGGCGCCGATCGCCGTCTTCTTCCCGTGGGTCATGTCCATCGGCATCAGCGCCGGGTTCATGCCCATGAACATCACCATGTAAACAGCCATCACCGCCATCTCCATCACCATCATCAAGATCGTGATGACCCCGAGATAGCTCTGCTGCAAGAGGAGGATCTGCACTCCCACGGCGATGAACGACAGCGCCAGGGCGTAGGTGGCCCGGGCCATGGAGTCCACCACGAACACGGCTACGCCCGCGGCCACGGCCACCACGGCGAGTACCCAGAACACGATTGTGAACAGCACGGTTCAGCCCTTCCCGACGACGACGAGAGACACGACCAGGTCCTGGGCCACGGCCGCAGGCAGCAAGACCACCCACCCGATCTCCATGAACCGGTCCGGTCGGAACATCGGCAGCTTCCGCCGCAGCCACACCAGCACGGTCAGCACCGCCACGGTCTTCACCAGCACCCACGCCCAGCCCGGCAGCACGGGCCCGGCGCCCCCGCCCAGGAACAGCGGTACCGCGAAGGCCGCCCCGGCAGCCAACAACGCGTAGCGCCCGGCCAGGAAAACCAGGCGGTCCACCCCGGAGAGTTCACTCAACACACCACCGGCAATGTCCGCGGAAAGGGCCGGGGCGAACGGGCCCCACACCGAGAAACCGGTCACCCCGATCAGATAGACCAGGAACGCCACCGGCATCCACACCACGAACCACAGGCCCTCCTGCGCGGCAGCCACCTCCCCGACGCGAAGACTGCCAGCCGCGATCGCCGGGGCCACCAGCGCAAACATCAAGGGGAGCTCGTAGGCCAGCCCATGGGCAAGGAACCGGTAGCCACCCACCAGGCTGTGCGTCGAATTGGCGCCCCACCCGGCCAACCACACCAGGGCCCAGACCATGACGTCCACGGCGTTGAACCACACCACCCCCACGTCCAGGTCCGCCAGCGTCCAGCGCCCCAACGGGATCACCGCGACCATTACGAACGCCCCGACCAGCAGGCCCGCGCCACCGATCCGCCACAGCAGTGTGTCCGCGGCCACGGTGGTCCGGCGCCGCTGCCGCAGCAGCCGCGCGGTGCGGGCCACGGGCGCCACCCAACCACCGGAGGCGCCGTGGGCGCGAGCGGACAATGCCGCCTCCAGAGCAACAGCGAAGAACGCGAGGCCGCCCAGAATGATGGCTGCCAGTACGGCCCATCCGGCAGAGACGGTCGTCACCACGGACTCAGACATGCCTCGCCTCCTGGACGGCCGGGAACGGAACAAGATCCAAGCTCGCCACCGCCAGCCGCACAGAGGCCACTTCCACCCCTGGCACCAGGTGCGGCACAATCTCCCAAGGCACCACACCTGTCTCGATCGGCGCCACGGGCTCCTCGTTGCGTGTCTCGGCCCGGATCACGTCGAGGCTCCACAGCAACCGGTCGTGGGCGTCCCCGAGACAACGGCTCGGCAAGCCATGACGCTCTAGATCAGCGGAGGTGAGAGGCAGAACGCTCCGCAGAGACCAACGCAGCAGCCGCGATTTCCGCACTGTGCGGTACAACCGCTCAACGGCGTCCTGGGCAGCATCTTGTTCGCCGTGCAGCAGTGTGTCCCGGGCATGGCGGGCACGGGCTGCCGCATCTTCCGCCCCCGCAAGTGCCAGCAACGCCAGGGCATTGTCACACCGCACCGCCGGGGGCACGGGGCCGGGACGCTTCGCCTGCACCGGAGTCCCGTAGCCCCCACCATCGATCACAGCTGCCTCGGCGTCGACCACGACATCGCCCTGCAACGAGCAGCGAAGGACCAGCCCTGCCGGCCAGAACGGCAAGACAGGACCCAACGCCAGATGCAGGACATCCATCTCCAGACCGTCACGGTCTTCCCCGCCCTGGGCCAACGGAATGCCCCCCGGAGCCATGTCCATTCCGCCGTGGCCGCCATGACCCTCGTGACCGCCATGACCCTCGTGGCCGCCATGGCCGTCGTGGTTCTCGTGGCCCGCCTGGTCATGTTCCATCTCGCCATGGTCTGGGTTCCTCATACCGGGGTGTTCTTCGGGGGACGTCCCGTCGTGCTCACCATGGTCGAGGTCCCCGTCGTCCATGTCGTTGGAGTCGTCAGAAAGCTGAGGTTCCTGCAGTCGGCCCTGCGCATCTGCTCTATGACCGGGAGTGTCGAGAAGGAGGTCAGCGGCGGTGCGTAGAGCCAATGCCACAGCGTCGGGCGAGCTGATGTTGGTGCGTACCCGTGGACCGGGCATCTGCTCCCAGATGAGGTCCACCAGTTCCGCCAGTTCAGGGCCGGGCACGCCGCACACCGCAAGGACGTCCGCATCGGCTGGGGTCCACGCCCGTCGCCATCCACGGCGCAGCATCTGATGTTCGAGCTCCACACGTATCGACCACTGGCCCGGCGGCTCGACAACGAGGACGTGGGCAGCACGGACGGCGAGTCCGGCGAGGAGTTCGTTCAGACCCATCGAAACGCCCCTTCCCGCCAAGCCCAGGCCACAGCGACAAGCAGAGCGCCGAGAAAGAGGAACATCTCGACGACTGCGGAGAGCCCCTTCTCAATCACGACCACGGCCCAGGGGTACATGAACAGCATCTCGACGTCGAAGGCCAGGAAGATGATGGACGCAAGATACCAACGCACGTGGAAGCGCGATAGGGCGTGCTCCTGGGGCACCCATCCAGATTGGGCAGGCAACGAGGTCAACGGATCGACGTGAACCGTCAAGACACGATGCGCCGCGAACAGCGCCACGAGGGTCAGCATCGCCACCAAGGCCATGGCCACAATCCCGAAATACATCACGATCCGACCTTTCGGCAGGGCGGGGCATAGAGCTCTGGGCTCCATGATAGGGAGGAACCCACCGTAGCGAGATCTTCCCTCTCACTCTGAATCATCTGACTGAACCGGCCTCCTCGACTGCGCCGAGGACCGTGGTGTCGTCGATTTCGTTCTCGGAGGTGACGACGAGGCGAACCGTCTGGGCGCTCACCTGGAGGTCGGTCACCTCGGAGAGCCCCCGACAACGTCGGAGGGTCTCCCCTGGCGGGGGACAACGGGTAGGCACGCTCCATGCGGGCCTTCCGGCGAGCAGGTTGGTCGCTGGCACACGTCTGTTCGTGAACGCCGCGGACGATGAGGTGACGGTCGGTCGAATCGATCGCAGTGACGCAGCCGGTCTCACCGTGGCGCCCTCGGGGGCGTGGCCGTACGGCATCAGGACTCGTAATCGATCTCTGTCATCATGCCGGCTTCCTGGTGGTACGCGTTGTGGCAGTGTGCCGCCCAGCGGCCCGGATTGTCCGCATCGAAGTCGAGGGCGAACGATTCCATAGGCGCGAGCATCACCGTGTCCTTCCGGAGCCCCGACGGCAGGGCGAAGGTGTGGCCGTGGATGTGCAGGGGATGGCTCATCATCGTCTGGTTGGTCGCGATGATCCGCACGCGCTGTCCCTTGCGAATGCTGAGAGGAGTGTTCTGCCCGTAGGGCGCTCCGTTGATGGCCCACTGGTAGGGCTGCATCGATCCTTGGAATGCGAGCTCGAGTTCGGTGTCGACGGCGCGGTCCTCGAGTCGCGAGGCTTCGGCCGGTTCCAGGATGGACCCGATGAGGACCTCCCCGTCGAGTTCTCTGACCTGGACGTCCGGAGCGGGCACTTCCCCGGCACCGGTCTTCAGCACGGCGAGTCCCTGGCCGCCGCTGGGTTTCCCGACGGGCCGCGCCACCAGAGGGAACATGCCGTCCTTCACGGTGACCACCATGTCGTAGCGCTCGCCCATGCCGAGGTAGAGCGCCTTGGCGGTGACCGGTTCGACGGGGAATCCATCCGAGTGGGTGACGGAGAGGTCGTGGTCGCCGAGCGCGAGAGCGAAGATGGTGTCGGCGGAGGCGTTGATCAGACGGATGCGCACGCGCTGGCCGGGCTTCGCCTCGAAGATCTCCGGTGCTTCGGGAACCCGGCCGTTGACCAGGAAGTGGGGGTAGGCCACGTCACCGGCGTCGCCCCAGGGCTCGTCCCCCATCGGCATGCCGCCGTGGTCCATGCCGCCAGGTCCGTCGTCGCCCATGGGCATGTTGCCGTGGTCCATGCCGCCTGCATCCGAAGGCCCGGCGCTGGTCAGCGCGGCCAGGACCTCATCGGGGGTCTGCCCGGTCCCATCGATCCAGTCATCGAGGGTCACGATCCATTCCGCGTCGTAGTCCCCGGGTTCGTCGGGGTCGTCGATGATCAGTGGGGCGTAGAGCCCGCGGTCGAGCTGCAGGCCGACGTGGGAGTGGAGGAAGTAGGTGCCGGGGTCGGGGGCGACGAATTCGTAGGTGTAGGAGGTGTCCGGCTCGACCGGGTCCTGAGTCATGCCGGGCACCCCGTCGGCGGCGTTGTGCAGACGGATGCCGTGCCAGTGGATCGTGGAGGTCTCCGGCAGCCGGTTCTCGAGCGTGATGCGCAGCAGGTCGCCGGCTGTGGCGCGGATCGGCGGCCCGGGGAGGGTCTCGCCGTATGCCCAGGTCGAGACCGTCTTCCCTCCGAGGTCCACCGTCGTCGGCGCCGCGGCGAGGGTCTGGGTGACGACGTTCTGACCGGCTTTCGGCGTCAGGGCAGGAGGCGGTGCGAAGCCTCCAACTTCGGTCGGAGCGGCTCGGTCGCCACATGCCGCGAGCGTCAGTGCTGCCGCGCCGAGGCCTCCGGAGAACACGGTGCGGCGGGAAAAAGTCTTCACAGGTGCAGTCCTTCTAGAGCGAGGGGTGGTGTCATGGCCGAAAGGCGTCCAAGACCAGTCGTCGTCGTTGCTCGAACTCATCGGCCGTGATCTCTCCTCGAGCCAGGCGCAGCGAGAGTTCCCCGATCGCCTCGTTCTCGTCCCGAGCGCGTCGGGGGCGCCCGGGCAACACGGTGCGTGCCAGCAGCAGCGCCGAGGTCCAGAGGAGTACGAGGAGGCCGGCGACCATCGCCCACATCAGCCACGACATCGCATCGGTCGGCATCATCGAGCAGCTCCCTTGGTTGAGTACGTACGCGACACGGTCCCCACCAGGTTCCCCCGGGGCGGGGGAAGATCTCGTCGAGAGTTCCTCAAGATCCGGTCCAGATAGTCCGCCTGCACCTCCATAGACGCGCGGTGTCCAGGAACGGAGACCAGACTGGAGCTCATGAGGAGTGAATCGGCTCGAGCCGCAGCGATGGTTCTCGTCGTCGAGGACGAAGCGGCGCTGTCGGACGTCGTCCAGGCGTATCTCGCGAAGGCCGGCTACGCGACTGCGAGCGCGCGGAGCGGTCCGGAGGCGGTGGAGATGGCCCGTGCCCTGGCGCCGGACGTGATCGTCCTCGATCTCGGCCTGCCTGGTTTAGATGGCTTGGAGGTGATGCGCAGGATCCGCACTTTCTCGGACTGCTACGTGCTGATCACGACGGCGCGATCCGAGGAGGTGGACCGCCTGGTGGGGCTCTCGGTGGGGGCGGATGACTACCTCACCAAGCCGTTCAGCGTGCGTGAGCTCGTCGCCCGGGTCCAGGCCGTGCTGCGTAGGCCCCGCGCCGAGTCAGGGAATGCTTCAGGCATGGTGCGTACGTTCGGCGAGCTTGAGATCGACACTGCTGCGCAGGAAGTACGACTCGCTGGCCGGATGGTCCCGCTGACCCCCACCGAGAGGGGGCTCCTGATGACCCTGGCGCACCGGCCGGGCCAGGCCTTCAGCCGCAGACAGCTGATGGAAGCCGTCTGGGGCGACAGCTGGATCGGAGATGACCATCTCGTCGATGTGCACATCGCCAACCTCCGCCGGAAGCTCGACGAGTCGGCTGAGTCCGCACGGTTCATCACCACGGTGCGCGGTATCGGATACCGGATGGGGAAGGGATGAGCTCGTGACCGCCCCCAGTACCTCTGTTCGAACGGTCCGGCCTGGCACCAGCTTGGCCTCGCGCCTGATGATCGGCCAGCTCATCGTGCTGCTCGCCGGTGCGCTCACCATCACGGTCCTGACAGTGATCATCGGACCTGCCGTCTTCCATTACCACCTGCTCCAGACCGACCTCCCGGTGGGCAGCGACGAGCTCGTCCACATCGAACGTGCCTACCGCGACGCTCTTGCCCTTGCGCTGGGCGTCGGCCTGGTCGTCTCTCTGTTAGCTGCAGGCCTCGTCACCTGGAATCTGGCGCGACGACTCCGCCAGACGCTTCAGAGCCTTACCTCCGCTGTCGATGAGCTGTCCCGAGGCCACTACTCCACACGCGTGCCCTCCGTCGGAGCCGGGACCGAGCTGGATTCGCTGGCGGCCACGCTCAACGACATGGCTGCACGTCTGGATGCCGTCGAAGAGACCCGACACCAGCTGCTCGCCGACCTCGCGCATGAGCTGCGCACCCCGATCGCCACCCTCTCCGCGCATCACGAGGCCATGGCCGACGGCGTCATCGAAGCCGATGCGGCCATGCCCATCCTCTCCGGCCAGACCGTGCGACTGTCGCGGTTGGCCGACGACATCAGTGAGGTGTCCCGGGCCGAGGAGGGCCAGCTCCCGGTACAGCTGCACCCCCTCGCCGTCGATGACTTGCTGGCATCAGCACTCCAGGAATGGGAGGAACGGTTTGAGACAGCGGGTGTGGCATTACGACGAGAAGTCGCCCTGCCCCACTCCGTGACGATCCACGCGGACCCGGACCGCCTCGCCCAAGTACTTGGGAACTTGCTGAGCAATGCTCTGCGGCACACTTCCCCCGGAGGCACCGTCACGGTCTCGGCAGCCACCCACGGCAGCACGGTGGAGATCGCGGTAGCGGATGACGGCGAAGGGTTCACCGCTGAGGACCGGTCTCGCCTGTTCGAACGCTTCTTCCGCGCCGACAGCTCCCGCACCCGTGAGAACTCCGGCTCAGGCATCGGCCTGACGATCAGTCGAGCCCTGGTCGATGCGCACGGCGGGACCATGGCCGCGGCCAGTGAGGGCTCAGGGCGGGGAGCCACCTTCACCATCCGGTTGCCCCGAGCAATCGTCTGACCGCTGAGCCGGCCGCGTACGGCGGGCTCAGCGATCAGACGATCGTGGTGAAGTTGCCGATCCGCACCTGGAGCAGTGCCATCCACTGCTCCCACACTCCGGAGACCAGCAGGAGTCCGATGGCGATGAGCACGGAGCCGCCAACGATCTGGAGCGTGCGGCGATGCCGGGACAGCACTCTGGAGATTCCTAGGGCGCGCCGGAACACGAGAGCGAAGAGGATGAACGGGATCCCGAGCCCGATCGCATAGCCGAAAGCCAGGAGAGCGCCGCGGCTCGCGGAGGCCTCCCCGAGGCTGAGTGCGGCGACTGCGGCGAACGTCGGCCCGATGCACGGGGTCCAGGAGAAGCCGAACGTGATCCCGAGCAGCGGGGCGCCGGCGAGTCCGGCATCGGGGCGCTTCCGGATCCTTTTCACACCGGAGAGGCGGGGGAAGATTCCCACGAACACCAGGCCCATGAGGATGACCAGCACCCCGGAGATCCGATTGATCGCGCTCGTGTACTGGATCACCAATGACCCGAGTGCACCGACGAAACCGCCGATGACCAGGAACACCGCCGTGAAGCCCGCGACGAACAGCACAGCGCCGGTGACCAGGCGCCATGGCCGTTCCCCGGGATCGCCGGTGCGGGGCGGCCCGGCGCTTCCTCCGGTGAGCCCGGTGATGTATCCGAGGTAGCCGGGGACCACCGGAAGCACGCACGGCGAGAGGAACGCGACCAGACCGGCCACCATCGACAGCAGCAGGGCTGCGGCCAGGGGGCCGCTCAGCACGGTGGTGGCGAACAGTTCACCCATCAGGCGGCCTCCGCAAGCACGGCATCCAAGAGGCTCTTTAGGGTGCTCTGATCGGCTGCGCCCGCTATCCGGGCGGCTACTCGTCCTTCAGCATCGAGGATCAAAGTCGTGGGGACGGCGTTGGGCGAGACGCTGCCGTCCATGGACGCGATCACCGCGCCGTCGGTGTCGGGGATCGAGGGGTAGGTGATGCCGAAGGTCTCCTCGAACGCGGCGGCCGGCCCGGCCTTGTCGCGCGTGTTCACGCCCATGAATTCCACTCCCAGGGCGCTGTACTCGGAGTGCACGGCCTTCAGCGCCGGTGCTTCGACCCGGCACGGCGGACACGACGCATACCAGACGTTGATCAGCAAGGGTGCACCGCGCAGCGCCGTGGAGTCGAAGTCGTCGCCGTCATAGGTGGTTCCCCGAAGCTCCAGAGGATCGGCGCGTCCCTCCGGGGGGATCTCGACGACAACCCCATCACCGGAGACGTACCCGGCGTTCGCCTCACTCGCCGCATCCGAAGAACCGCTGCACGCCGCAAGAAGGGGCGCGAGGACGAGCAGGCTACCGCCCCGCCGCAGCGTGGTCCGCCGACTCAGGCGTGGTGTCACGCTCCGCCCAGTTGGGCCGACCACCGAATGCCAGAAGGCGGACCGGGTGCTTCGCCTGCTCACGTCAGCTGGAGACTGGTCAGACAGGTCAGATCATCCTCCGCCTGGGTCGAGATGGACGCGGTCCCTGTGTAGTCCTCGAGGGTGCACGTGAGCTCCGCGGTGATTCCACGCGGTAGCCAGAGACCGAGGAACCCGTTGTCATGCGTGGTGCGAGGGCCCTCTTCGAAGGCCTCGCCCGAGCTGCTGTCGACCACGCTCACGGTGAGCTCGCGGCTGCGCAGTTCTCCGCGGCACGTGGTCAGGCTGTGGAAGGCGCACTCGTGGGTGGTCTCGATGAACGGTGCCACCGACAAGTAGAACTGGTCCTCGGGAAGGGGCAGCTCGGCCTTTCGCTCTGCATCGTCTTGGAGCTGGAGAGACGTCGCGGTGACGCTGGCAATCAGGTCCTGCGGTCGCTCAGCCACCGGGAGCGCTTCGAGCCGGTCGATGATCTCGTGCGCGTCCGCGTCGGCGAAGCCATGTTCCTGAAGCAGCTCCTGATCGCTCGTGACGGATGCGGGCTCGGACCCACCGGCCCCGCAGCCGGCGACCACGAGCGGGAACAGGCCGGCACCGAGCACGAGCGATCGGCGCGGCAACCGGCCGGTGCGACGACGGGGCCTACCCCCGGAGGAGGCGAGCGCACTTCGAGGGCTCGACGGGGAGGTCATCACGCAGGCTCGATCTCGCTCTCGACGACCCACTTGTGGTTCGTCATCATCATCCCGTCGGCCTCGTAATCGACCATGTACACGGTCTCCTCGGTGGCACTGTCGATGGTGGCCTCAGCACCCTCCATCCCGGTCATGTGATCGGCGGTGATGACCACCTCGGTGCCCTCTGCCAGCGGTGCCTCTCCCGGGTTCTCGAGCTCCTCGTGAACGACCCACTTGTGGTCAGTGACCGGCTCACCGCCATCGGTCGGCGTGAAGCTGACCGAGTAGGTCGTGGTGTCGAAGGCGCCCGAGATCGTCGCCGTCGCCCCCTCCATGCCCTCCATGTGGTCCGCCGTGAGCGTCACCTCCGTGCCGACCGGGAACTCGGGATCCTCCGCAGACGCCATACCTTCGGGCGCAGGGCCGCCATCCATCGGGTGCTCCATGCCGCCGTGGCCACCACCATCGGACGCCTCCGACGCTTCTGACTCGCCCGGCGTGTGACCCTCCTCAGACCCGCTGTCGGTGCAGCCGGCAAACACAATCGCACCGGTGACGACGACGGCCGCGAGACGGCCGAGAGAGCGACGAGAACGCATGATTTCTCCTAGTCAGATAGTCAGAGGACACTTTGCACCAGCCTATGACCCCTAGATCAAGGTCTCCTCAAGGTCAGATCTTGACTTCTTGAGCACAACGTTGGCCAGTCATTCCGCATCGCCTCCAAACGAGTGGTCTATCCGCTTCCGTCCTTCGGGGGGCGATGGCTAGCGTCGTCAGGACGGGCCGGCATCCGCCGGTCCGTCCGGAACGAGAAGGAGCAGGATCATGACCCATCACGTCGCATCAATGCTTCAGACCTACCCGAAGGACCTCGGCACCATCGACCAGCAGAAGCTCGCCGAATGCATCGAGGCCTGCTTCGAGTGCGCCCAGACCTGCACCGCCTGCGCGGACGCCTGCCTGGCCGAAGACATGGTGGCGGAGCTGACCCAGTGCATTCGCCTGAACCAGGACTGCGCCGACGTCTGCGAGGTCACCGGCCGGGTCCTATCCCGCCAGACCGGGAAGAACGTCGCCCTCAACCGTGCCCTGCTCGAGGCGTGTCAGGCGGCGTGCCGGTCCTGCGCCGAGGAGTGCGAGAAGCACGCTGAAATGCACAAGCACTGCAAGGTCTGCGCGGACGCCTGTCGCCGCTGCGAGCAGGCCTGTGCAGAGCTGTTGGCCTCGATCAGCTGATACCGCTGCCTCTGCACGCAAAGGGAGCCCCGACCGTTGGTCGGGGCTCCCTCTGCGCGGGCGTTGCGACCTGCGGTCAGCGGAAGGTGACGAAGGTCGGCGAACCCCAGATGGTCCGCTCGGTGACGGCGCCCGGGGTGCGCCCCGCGTCGATGACCGTGTCGCCACCGGCGTAGATCCCGAGGTGGCCGGGCCACACCACGAGGTCACCGGGCTGGGCCTCGGACTTGGAGATCGTGGTGCCGGCCGCGACCTGCTGCGACGAGGTGCGGGGCAGGTCGATGCCGGCCTGTCCGTACGCGTAGGAGCTCAGGCCCGAGCAGTCGAAGCTGACGCCCGGCTTGGAGGTGCCCCACGAGTAGGAGGCCCCGATCTGGCTGCGCGCGGCGTCGACGATCGCCTGCTGCGAGTTCGTCGCGGAGTTCGAGGGGGCGGGAGCAGAGGTTCCACCGCCCGAGGTCGATGCGCCGCCGTTCAGTGCGCCGCGCGTCTCGGGGCCCACGATGCCGTCGATCTTCAGGCCATGCGAGCGCTGGAAGTCCTTCACGGCCCCATGGGTGAGCTTGCCGAACTTGCCATCGACCGACAGCGAGGCACCGTGTTCGTTCAGTGCCGTCTGGAGCTGCTCGACCGACGAGCCCTGCGATCCCCACCGCAGCTTCTCGGCCGCAAGCGCGGATGTCGCATGTGCAGGAGCCGGTGCCGTGGGGGCTGAAGCCTGCGCAGCAACGGCAGGTGCGGCGGGCGAGCCGGCGGGGGCGGCCTGCGCGGGGCCCGCGAGCAGTGCGGAGCCGATGACGACCGTGCCGAGCACAGCGGCACTACCGGTGCCCCGCAGTGCGCGGCCGGCGGTCCCGACAGGCGTGACTGCTCGGCCGACGGCGCGGTGGGTGTTGTTCTGGGCCATGGTTCTACTCCGTAAATTTCCCACTCGAGTCGGGCGGGAGTTGATGACTTCGTCGGGGCCACAGCGACAGCGGAGCGAGCATCGAGGGGACGGCTCATGTCGTGGGCGGCGAGATCAACCTACGGCCCTGCGCGGCTCAGCAGAACAGCGATGGACGGCTCTGCGCGAGGATTTAACTGAGGCTTGACGCCATCCCCCAGATACCCCCAGAGATAGGACTCCGCTTTACCCCTCAGGGGTACGGAGTTGGAACGTGGACCCAGCTTGTCCTCAGCCTCTCGGGTGGCGTGGAGAGTGCTGAGCTTCCTGGCTGGGGGTATCAGGGACAGGTGCACGTGCCCGTGACTGAACCTCCTTGGACGGACTCGGACTGTCGAGTCCGGAGAGGTGCTCCGCGGGGAAGCATGCGCGGTAGCGGTTCCGGAAGGGTAGCGCGGGCAGGGTTGGGCGGTCGGGGATCAGGGTGTTGCTCTTGAGATCGCTGTAGAGAGTGGCGAGAGGGCCAGACCAGTAGTCAGCGGTCTTCGCGTCGAGAGCACCTGGCTGGCCGCTGCGGCGGGACAAGGCGGTTTTCGCGGCGGCGGCTCGGTTGCCTTCGTGGGATTGCTGGTCGAGGAGGGTCAGCGCGCTGTTGGAGAGGACGTAGGGAAGCGCGTCGATGCCGATGGGTACCCCGTTTGGAGGGGTGAGCTGGTAAGTGAAGTCTCCGCTTCAAGGCGGCTGCCAGCTCAGCGGTCTGCCGAGTCGCAGGGGGCTGGAGTGGTCGAGGATCCGGAAGGCGGCCTCGAACAGCTCCATCTGCTCGGCGTCGAGCTCCTCGCGCCGTTGCCTCCATTTGGCGTGATGATCGGCGGGGACGGCGAGGGGACGCGGGGCGAAGTAGGCTTCGCCGCCGGTGAAGAGCTCCCAGAACCGCCGTTGTACGGCGAGTATGGGCGTCTCGTGCCGGGGATGGGCCGAGGTCAGGGCTTGCGAGAGCAGGCGGAGGTCGTCGGCGAGGATGCGGCGGTGGCGGTAGTGGGCCCACGGCGGGTGCGCCTGAAGTTCGTCCAGGAGCTGTTCGAGTTGGCTCAGCAGGGTGGGCCAGGTTCCGTGGGCGCGTCTGGCGCGGATGCGTCGGGCGAGGGTGGAGGGGAAGGCGCGGGGGAGGCCTAGGTCGACGGTGAGGTGCGACCAAGGGCGACTGGTGCCGATCCGGGCCAGTAGAAGGGAGATCTCTGCGTGGGCCATCGGATCGGACGCATCGAGTTGGGGCAGCGAGCCGGTCCAGATCGCCTGGGGGATGTGCGCGACGGTCAGCGGGCGCCCGGTCGAAAGATGTTCGGGCAGCAGCAGGTGCCGCGAGGCGGCGCGTAATGCATGCGGTGGCAGCGGGTGTCGGGGATGGGCGGCGCCGGTGCGGAAGGCGAGTTGGCTAGTCGCGGTCAGGTGCTCGCGGTGGTGGCCGAGTTGCAGCGCTCCGAGCAGGGGATTCTTGACCGGTGGTGTCGACGCGGCCTGCAACGTGATGGGGGCTTTCGGATCGGTGGGCAGCACCAGTTGCTGGAGTCGTTCCCCGCCCTGAACCGGGTCGGTGGCTTCGATGACGATGAGGGTGTCGGCCAGCCCCGCGGCCACCGGCTCGTCATCTCGGCCCGCCACGCTGTCGTCGTCACCCCTCGGACGTCGAAAGGCCCGTCGTGTCCACCGCTCGCTCCTCCCGGTGCGCCCGCCCCGGAGGCGGACGTGCCGCAGCTCCACGAGCTGGGAGGCAGCTCGACGAGACCGGGAGCGCCCAGCGGCCGGCGGCGGGTACAGTCGGTGATCGACACGGGGTGCCCCGCCAGGGGCTGAGAGCACACCCGGAGAACCTGATCGAGTTCATGCTCGCGGAGGGATGTCGTCGATGCGCTGTGCGCTGTCGCCCTGCAGGCCACGGTCCTGCGGGCCAGGGCCGTGCTGGTCGCGAACCGGCACGCCGCCGCCCTGCACGCCGCCATCCCCTCTCCCGGTCCCCGTGTCGCCTCCCGCGCAGCGCCGCGCCCCGATCCGGCCCTGCTCCGACCGCGACACGTCCCTCCCGCTCGGCGGCGGGCGTGCTCGCATGCCCTGAAAGGACCGCACGACCATGACACCCTCCACCCCGACCACCCGCGCCTCCCGTACCGCCCCGCCGCTCTCCGAGCAGGTCGTCCTCGTCACCGGCGGCGCTCGCGGCCTCGGCCGGGCCCTCACCGAGGCGTTCCTCCGCGAGGGAGCCAGGGTCGTCATCGACCACCTCACCAGCGAGGCCGCCGCCCGGGAGATCGCCGACGCGCACCCCGGCCGGGCGATCGCCGTGCGCGCCGACGTGCGCGAGCGCGACCAGGTCGAGGCCCTGTTCGCCCGGGCCGAGGCCGAGTTCGGCGACCCCGTCGACACCGTCGTGAACAACGCCCTGGCCGGCTTCTCCTTCGACGGGGACGCCCGCGCGAAGGCGCACGAGATCGGCTACGAGGCCTTCGCGGGACAGTTCTCCGGCGCCGTGCAGGGCGCGCTGCACACCATCCAGTCCGCCCTGCCCGGCTTCGACCGCGCCGGCTCGGGACGCGTCGTCAACATCGGCACGAACCTCCTCCAGCACCCCGTCGTGCCCTACCACGACTACACCGCGGCGAAGGCGGCGCTGCTGGCCCTGACCCGCACCTTCGCCGCCGACCTCGGTCCCCGCGGCATCACGGTGAACATGGTCAGCGGCGGCCTGCTGCGCACCACCGACGCGAGCTCCGCGACCCCGGAGACGGTGTTCGACGCGATCGCCGCGAGCACCCCGCTGCGCTCTGTGACCACGCCCGCCGAGCTCGCCGACGCCGTGCTCCTCCTCGCCTCGCCCTGGGCACGGGCGATCACCGGGCAGAACCTCGTCGTCGACGGCGGGCTGGTGATGGACTGATGGTCACCCACGGCCATGCCCATGCCTCCGTGACCGGCGCCGCCCGCCGCCCGGTGCGACTGAACCTGTTCGCCCATGCCTGCGGCCACCACTCCGCGGCCTGGCGTGCGCCCGGCTCCTCGGTGGAGCGCCTCGCGGACATCACGTACTGGGAGGAGCTCGCGCGGATCGCGGAGCGGGGCCGGCTCGATGCGGTCTTCCTCGCCGACGGCCAGTCGATCGGCACGGCCGGCGTCGAGCGCGGTCCCGCCTGGATGCTCGAACCGCTCACCGCGCTCACCGCGATGGCCCGCGCCACGGAACGGGTCGGGCTGGTCACGACGGTCTCCAGCACCTTCTGGGACCCGTTCCACGCCGCCCGGCTGCTGGCGAGCCTGGACCACATCTCGCGCGGCCGGGCCGGGGTCAACGTCGTCACCTCGATGACCGACGAGGAGGCTCGCAACCACTCCATGACCGCCCTGCCGGGCCATGCGCAGCGCTACGCCACGGCGGGGGAGTTCCTCGAGGTGCTCCAGGGGCTGTGGGAGTCCTGGCCGATGGACAGCATCCTCGCCGACCCGGACGGCGCCTACGTAGACCCCGCTCTCCTGCGTCCGCCGCTGCATCGCGGGGAGGCCTTCGCCGTCGACGGGCCCTTGAACGTGCCGACCCCGCCGCAGGGCCGCCCGGTCCTCTTCCAGGCCGGGGCCTCGGAGCCCGGGCGCGCGCTCGCCGCCCGCCACGCCGAGGGGATCTACGCCGTGGCCTGGGATCTCGCCTCCGCCCGCACCTATCGCAACGACATCCGCTCCCGCGCGGCGGCGCTCGGACGCGACCCCGACGCCCTCGCCGTCATGCCGGGGCTGGTCCCCTACGTCGCCTCGACCGAGGAGGAGGCTCGACGCCGCAAGGCCGAGCTCGACGCCCTGCTGCCCGTGCAGGACTCGCTGCGCCAGCTCTCCTTCTTCGTCGGCCAGGACACGTCGGACTGGGAGCTCGACGCCCCGGTCCCGCCGCTGCCGCCGCTGGAGGAGTTCACCGGGCCGAAGGGCCGCTACGCCACGGTGCTGCGCATCCTCGAGATCGCCCGCCCGACCGTCCGCGAGCTGCTGGGGCTCCTCGCCGCAGGCGGTGGCCACGCGACCGTGATCGGCAGCCCGGAGCAGGTGGCAGACGAGATCGAGCGCTGGGTCGACGCAGGAGCGGCCGACGGCTTCAACCTCATGCCTCCCACCCTGCCGGGCGGCATCGAGGAGTTCGTCGACCAGGTGGTGCCGGTGCTCCAGCGGCGTGGGCGCTTCCGCCGCGAGTACGAGGGGACGACCCTGCGCGACCATCTCGGCCTGCCGCGGCCGCCGCAGGGAATCCCGGCGCCGACGGGGAGCTGACCGACGCTGGCGAGCGGCCGGTCGGACGGGACCGCTGAGGGAGGGGACGGGGCCTGTTCGCGGCGCCGGCCCCTCCCGCGGAAGGGGCGTCGCCCCGAGCCCTCAGAGCGAGCGCTCGGGCTCCGTCGCTCGGACCCGCCCCAGGATCGCGTCGACGAAGAGCTCCGTCACCTCCGGAGCGAGGTGCAGGTTGTAGGTCGGCTCGAACAGCTCCGCCTCGATCAGCACCCGCCCGTGCTCGGCCGAGTCGACCAGGTCGATCCGCCCGTACAGCGGCGTGCCGAGGCCGGTCACCTCGGCGACCGCCGCGAGCACCCGCTCGGCGAAGGCCTGCTCGTCGGCCGAGGCCCCGACGAGCTGGGGGTTCTCCTGGTACTGGCCGCCGCGCAGTCCGCCGCCGCGGGCGAGCAGCGCGCCCTTGGCGACCGCATGGGTGAAGCGGCCGTCGAGGGTGTAGACCGCCTTCTCCAGCCCGTCGGAGAGCTCGGGCACCTCGGGCTGCACCATGACGGTCCCGCCCGCGTCGAGGATCTGCCGGGCGAGGGCGAGCGCGGCGGGGTCCTCGCGCGCGAACAGGCCCGTGCGCTGCGATCCCGCGCCGACGGCGGGCTTCACGACCACGTGAGCGGCCTGCGTCGGCGCCGCGAGCGCGTCGCGGACCGGGTCGAGCGTGCGGTGGTAGCTCGTCGGGATCACGGGGATCCCCTCGGCCTCGAGCTCGAGGAGATAGTGCTTGTCCATGTTCCAGCGGATCAGCTCCGGCTCGTTGAGCACGTGGGTCCGCGTCCCCGCATGCTCGAGCCACGCCGCGAACTCGGCGGGATGCTGGGCGTAGTCCCAGGGGCTGCGGAGCACGGCGAGATCCCAGGAGGCCCAGTCGACCGACGCGTCGTGCCAGTCCAGCGAGGTCGCCTCGACGCCGCGGTCGCGGAGAGCGGCGACCAGCGGGGCGCAGTCGCGGTCGGGATCGGTGGAGGTGAAGGCGCCGGGGGAGGTGGTCACGATGCCGATGCGCGTCATGGCATCGAGGGTAGGGCGCGTGGTGAGCGGCTCGACGCCGCGTCCGCCCCGGGACGGGCGGGACCGTGCACCCCGGCCGAGGCGTGCGCCGACGGTCGATGCTGCATCTGTATGCGGAGCATGCGCCCTTGGTGCACCGGTGGCTTGTCTGTGAATGTCGGACAATCGGCAATCGCTCATGACCTGCGGGAAAGGTCGGCCTTCGGGTGGTCACCTGGCAATCCGCTGAGGGTTGTGCGAGTATCTATGCGACTCCACGCGTGATCGAGGGCGGGGGAGCGGCCCGGGAGGGCCCACCCGTCCCCGCCGTCAGGGTGCGCCCCATGCGGCGCTGAGGCGAGGCCTCGCCCGGGCGAGATTCGACGCGATCCGCGACGGGGTCGATCGCCGGTCGGCCCCGCTTGGGGCCCCGTCTGGCCCGACGCGCCCTGCGGCGCGGGGGACCGGCCGCACGTGACCGGTCCACCGCGACGAGAGGAAGTCCATGCCGCCCGCGCCCTCAGGCGAGATCATCCAGCTGGGGATCATCGGGATCGCCCTGCTCCTGCTCCTGTTCTACGGGGGCACGATGTGGATGTCCGTGGCGATCTCCCGCAAGCAGGAGAACGCCGACGACTACATGACCGCCGGCAACCGCATCGGCTTCGGCGTCTCCGCCGCCTCCATGACCGCCACCTGGATCTGGGCGTCCTCGATGTACGCCTCGGTGACCGCCGGGTACACCTACGGCGTCTCCGGCCCCATCCACTACGGGCTCTGGGGCGCGCTGATGATCCTGTTCATCTACCCCTTCGGCAAGCGGATCCGGAAGGTCGCCCCGCGCGCCCACACCCTCGCCGAGGTGATGTACGCCCGCCACGGCCGCTCCTCGCAGGTGATGCTCGCCGGCTCCAACGTGCTCGGCTCCGTCATCTCGCTGACCTCGAACTTCATCGCCGGCGGCGCGATCATCGCGATGCTCTCCCCGCTCAGCTTCGGCGCGGGCATCCTCATCATCGCCGGCGGTGTGCTCCTGTACACCCTGTGGTCCGGCTTCCGCGCCTCCGTCCTGACCGACTTCGCGCAGGTCATGGCAATGCTCGGCGCGGCCGTCGTGATCATCCCGGCGGTGTTCTTCCTTGCCGGCGGCCCCTCGATGTTCGCCGAGGGGGTCGCGGCCGGGCACGTCACCCCGCAGCAGGAGAGCTTCTTCTCCTCCGACGCCTTCATGAACCAGGGCGCCCCCTACATCGCCGCGGTGCTCGCCTACGCGATCGGCAACCAGACCATCGCCCAGCGCCTCTTCGCCGTGCGCGAGGACCTCATCAAGCCCACCTTCGTCACCGCCACCGTCGGCTACGGCGCGACCGTGATCGGCGTGGGCATGCTCGGCGTGATGGCGCTGTACCTGGGCGTGGAGCCCGTGGGCGGCGACGTGAACAACCTGATGCCGCAGATGGTCGGCACCTACCTGCCCGTCGCCCTGGTCGCGCTCGCCTTCGTCATGATCATCGGCTCGCTGTCCTCCACCGCGGACTCCGACCTCGCGGCGCTGAGCTCGATCGTGATGACCGACTTCTACGGCCAGTCGGTCGGCCGGAAGAACGTCGACCCGAAGCTCATGCTGCTCATCGGCCGGATCACGATGATCGTCGCGACGGGTCTCGCGCTCTACTTCGCCACCGCGCGCTTCAACATCCTGGACCTGCTGGTGTTCGTGGGCGCCCTGTGGGGCTGCCTCGTGTTCCCGGTCATCGCCTCCTTCTACTGGAAGAAGGTCACCAACCGCGCCTTCACCCTCTCCGTGATCGCCGCGCTCGTGGTGTTCCTTCCGGTGCGCTTCGAGCTCCTCCCGCTCGAGGGCGTCTGGGCGCTGGTGGTCGAGCTGCTGGCGATCGTCGGCGTGGGCGTGGTGCTGGGGATCATGGCGTTCGGCTTCTTCGGGCTGCGCGCCGCGATCGTGATCGGCGCGACGGCGACCATCGCGGTGCTGCCCTTCGGGTTCGGATACCTGCGTGACTTCGAGACCCTCTCGGGATCGCTGGTCGCCTACGCCGTCTCGTTCCTGGTGTGCTGGGCGCTCAGCGTCCGCTCCTCGCAGGACTTCGACTTCTCGGTGATCAAGAAGGTCACCGGCGACTTCGACGAGGAGACGACCGCCTCCGACCTCGAGGGCCTCTCTGACGACGACCGCATGGCGGGCCGCGGCCCGGTCCGCTGACCCGGCGGCACCCTCACCTCCGGCGGCCCCGTGACGACGGGGCCGCCCCGACCACCGCTCCTGCCGGCCGTGCGCCGGCCCCGCTCCTCGAAGGAGACACCATGACCGCTCTGCTGACCGCCTACGTGCTCATGTGGCCCGTGCTCGTGCTCGGGATCCTCATCACGATCGTCCGCGGCTTCGCGAAGGACGCGCGCGAGGCCCGCAAGGAGGGCCGCTCGATCATCTGAGACCCGCTCGCCGGCCTGCGCGGCCGGTGCGCTGCGGGCACCTGCAGAAAGGGGCCTCCAGCGGCACGGTGCGACGACAGTCGTCGCGGCGTGCCGCTGGAGGCCCCTTGGTGCCGACGGTCCGGCGATGCGAACGCCACCGGGCCAGGCGGGGTCAGTTCCCGACGCCGGTGCTGCGGTAGGCGTCCTTGAGGATCCGCAGCGAGTCCATCGCCTCGGCGGGCCCGATCCAGAACGGCGCCTCGGAGTCCAGCCCGGCGTAGAAGTCGCGGATCAGCTCCTCGTGGGAGACGCCCCAGTAGGAGCGGCCTCCCGCGGTCGCGACCCGGTCGGAGAAGCTGTCCACCCGGCCGTCCTTCCAGCGCACGGTGAGCCCGCCGACGCTGCCGGAGCGGACCTCGAGATAGGCGTTGTCGGTCTCCACCTCGAGCTCGACGGGCCGCGCGACCGGCGCGGTGAGGGTGGCGTAGAAGGTGGTGGTGATGCCGGAGGCGTGATGGAGCACGAGGTCGGCGGTGTCCTCGGTCTCGACGACGCCCGCGAACTTCTTCTGCGAGACGAGGCCCTCGGTCCGCTCGACCGGGCCCAGCAGCCACTGCACGAGGTCGAGGGTGTGGATCGCCTGGTTGATCAGCAGACCGCCGCCCGCGGTCTCCCACCGGCCGCGCCACGGCTTGGCCGCGTAGTACTCCGCCGAGCGCGACCACACGACCGAGGCGTAGGCGCCGCGCACCGCGCCGAGCTCACCGCTCGCGAGCAGCCGGTGCAGCCCCTGGCTGCCGCGGTTGTAGCGGTTCTGGAAGCAGATCGCGATCTTCGGCGCGCCCGCTCCGCCGTCGGCCCGCGGCCCGGAAGCGCCGGCCAGCGCCTCGACCAGCCGCTCGCCCTCGGCGAGGGTGTGCGCGAGCGGCTTCTCCTGGAGCACGTGCACGCCCCGCTCGAGCGCGGCGAGGGAGGGGCCGACGTGCTGGTCGTGCGGCGTGGTGACGTGCACGGCGTCGGGGCCGAGGGCGTCGATCAGCTCCTCGGCGCTCGCGAAGGTCGGCAGCCCCGTGTCGGCGGCGGCGCGCTCCCGCGCGGCGGGGTCGACGTCCGCGATGCCGACGAGCTCGAGCCCGTCGATCGCCTCGACCGCCCCGACATGGACGACGGAGACGTCCCCGTAGCCGATCAGACCGATGCGACGCTGCGCCATGAGCCGTGCCTCCTCGCCGCTCCGCTGCGGCACCTGGGTGGACAGAGAGAATCCCGGCCATTCTCTCCGGTGGGGTGACGGAGCGGTATCCGTTGCCATGCGATGCCCGCCCTGCGCCGCCCCCATCACTCGCCGATGCACGCCGGGGTCGTGCTCGGGGTGTCCGGGTTCGTGCTGCTCCTGGCCGTGGTGCATGTGCTGCGGGCGTTCGGGATCGTCGGCGGGATCTGCTGAGCGGGGCGCGCCGACGCGGGAGGGCGCTGCGGGCCCGGCTCAGGGCACGATCCACCCGGCCGCGCGGAACAGCTCGTACCACTCGGCGCGGGTCAGAGGGATGTCGGAGCCGGCGGCGGAGTCCGCGACGCGCTGCGGGGTGGTGGTGCCGAGCACGACCTGCATCTGCGCGGGGTGGCGGGTGATCCAGGCGGTGGCGATGCCCTCGGGGGTCACGTCGTACTTCGCGGCCAGGCGGTCGATGACGGCGTTCAGCTCGGCATGCTCCGGATGGCCGAGGAAGACCCCGTCGAAGAAGCCCGCCTGGAACGGGGACCAGGCCTGGATCGTGATGTCGTGCAGGCGGCAGAAGTCGAGGATCCCGCCGCCGTCGCGGACGATCGACTGGTCGCTGCCCTGCATGTTCGAGGCCACGCCCTGCGCGACGATCGTCGAGTGCGTGATCGACAGCTGCAGCTGGTTGGCGACGATCGGCTGGTCCAGGTGCTTCTGCAGCAGCTCGATCTGGCGCGGGGTGTGGTTGGAGACGCCGAAGTGGCGCACCTTGCCGCTCGCGTGCAGCTCGTCGAAGGCGCGCGCGACCTCCTCCGGCTCGACCAGGGCGTCGGGGCGGTGCAGCAGCAGGATGTCGATGCGGTCGGTGCGCAGCGCGCGCAGCGAGCCCTCGACCGACTCGACCAGGTGCTCGTAGCTGTAGTCGAAGTACGGACCCTCGGGCACGATCCCGGCCTTGGTCTGGATCGTGACCTGGTCGCGCTCCGACGGGGTCAGTGCGAGCGCCTCGGCGAAGCGCTCCTCGCAGCGGTGCTTCTGTCCGCCGTAGATGTCGGCGTGGTCGAGGAAGTCGATCCCGGCGTCGCGGGCCGTGCGGACCAGGGTGCGGATCTCCTCGTCGGACTTCTCGGCGATCCGCATCAGGCCGAGCACCACGTTCGGCGCGGTGATGTCGGTGTGGGGGAGGGTGAACTGCTCCATGGCATGACCTCGTCGGCATTCGGGGCGGGTGCCGCGGTGCTGCGCGGCGCAGGACGCCCGTGCGGCGCCGCCGCACAGAAGCCTACGCGCCCCCGCCGCGCGGCCTCTGCCTCCCCGTCCTCTGCCTCCCCGTCCTCTGCCTCCCCGTCCTCTGCCTCCGGTCCTGCCCAGTTCCCGTCACCCTGCCCCCGCCGCCCGCAAACTTCTGCGCTCTCTGCGTGACCTCAATGCCCTATGGCGGTTGAGGTCACGCAGAGAGCGCATTTGTGTGCGGCAGGACTCGCACGTCGGCTGCGGCGGGGCCAGCGCGGCAGCGCGAGGGGAGGGTCAGCGGACGGCGGGGGAGAGCTCCCGCTGCAGGAAGAGCGCCGCCGCGCCGAGCGCGCCGACCCCGTCGCCGAGCTGCGAGGACTCGATCGCCACCTGCTCGGGCGGGGCGTCCCGCCGTACCCGCTCCTCGATCCTCGCCAGCACGTGCGGGGCGAGAACGTCCCAGTGCGGCGCTTCGAGCACCCGTGGTGGACGCTACCGCCGATGCCTACCGCCGAGCCGATCGCAGCACCGGCGAGGACGTACGGCACCGTCTCCTCCTGCACCCTCTCCTCAGGCCGCTGCCCGGCGGACCGGTTCTCGGCCGTGAGTGCGGCGTCGGTGTCCTTGTCGAACAGCTCCGGTGGCCCGGTCGCGGCGCCGAACTCCTCCACCAGAGGCACGCCCCGCCGTGGAGGCAGGCCGCCGCGGGCGCGGGACGGTTTCCCGGGCGGAGCAGCCCGCCGGGCGGCGCCGGTCGGTTACAGTCGGACTCGCACGTCAGGCACCGATCGGCCTGTCGCCCCGGCAGGTCAGGACGCCCGGCGCACGCATGCGACGACCCGCACTCGACGACGAGGGAGACCCCCGATGACCACGCCCGCCTCCACACCCACCGCCCCCGATCGCAACCTCGCCCTCGAGCTCGTGCGCGTCACCGAGGCCGCCGCCATCGCCGGCGGCCGCTGGGTGGGCGCGGGCGACAAGAACCGGGCCGACGGCGCCGCCGTCGACGCCATGCGCTCCTTCATGGACACCGTCCGGATGAACGGCACGGTCGTGATCGGCGAGGGCGAGAAGGACGAGGCCCCGATGCTGTTCAACGGGGAGCAGGTCGGCGACGGCACGGGCCCCGACGTCGACGTCGCGGTCGACCCGATCGACGGCACCCGCCTCACCGCGCTCGGCTACAACAACGCCCTCGCCGTCTTCGCCGTCGCCGAGAAGGGCAGCATGTACGACCCGTCGGCCGTGTTCTACATGGAGAAGATGGTGGTGGGGCCCGAGGCGGCGGAGTACGTGGACCTCCGCCTGCCGATCGAGCAGAACATCAAGCTCGTCGCGAAGGCGCTGGACAAGCCCGTCAACCAGGTCACCGTGTGCGTGCTCGAGCGTCCGCGCCACGAGGCGATGGTGCGTGAGATCCGAGAGGCCGGCGCGCGCGTCAAGTTCATCATGGACGGCGACGTGGCCGGAGCCATCGCCGCCGCCCGCGGCGCCGGGGTGGACATGCTGCTGGGCACTGGCGGCACCCCCGAGGGCATCATCGCGGCCTGCGCGGTGAAGGCCACCGGCGGCATGATCCAGGGCCGCCTCGCCCCGACCGACGACGAGGAGCGGCAGAGGGCGATCGACGCCGGCCACGACCTGGACCGCGTGCTGACCACGGACGACCTGGTCACCTCCGACAACTGCTACTTCGCGGCGACCGGCATCACCGACGGCGACCTGCTGCGCGGCGTGCGCTACCGCCACGACCGCATCGTCACCGAGTCGATCGTCATGCGCTCCACCTCCGGGACGGTCCGCCTGGTCGAGGCCGAGCACCGCGCCGACAAGTGGGGCCGCTGGCTCTCCGAGTGAGCCGGACGGGCCGACGGGCGACGCGCCGGGGCGTGCGACCCGTCGGCACCTGTCCGTGCAGGCCACGCGCCTGCGCGGAGATTACCTGTGAGTCGCCCGACCAACTGGTGTCACAGTGACCAGAACCCCGCCTATCGTGGACGCATGCCCTCCTCGCCCCAGAGCAGCGTCCCCGAGATCCACGTCGCGGTCGACCTGATCATCCTGACGCTCCGCGGCGGTGAGCTGAGCGTGCTGCTGATCCAGCGCGACGACGAGCCGCACAAGGGGTCATGGGCCCTCCCGGGCGGCTTCATCGAATACGGCGAGGACCTCGACGGCGCCGCCTACCGGGTGCTCTCCGACGAGGCGTCCCTGGGCAGCGGCGCCGTGCACCTCGAGCAGGTGCGCACCTTCGGCGCCCCCGGCCGTGACCCGCGCGGGCACGTCGTCTCCGTCGCGTTCATGGCCCTCGGCGCGGACCTGCCCGACCCCCTGCGCGGCGAGGACGTGGCCGACGCGCGCTGGTGGTCGATCGCCGACCTCGACGGCATCTCCCTCGCCTTCGACCACGCCACCGTGCTCGAGGCCTCGATCGAGCGGGCGCGCAGCAAGCTCGAGTACACGACCCTGGCGGTGACCTTCCTGCCCGAGGAGTTCACGATCTCGCAGCTGCGCGGGGTGTACGAGAGCGTCTGGGGCCGTTCGCTGGACGCCGGGAACTTCCACCGCAAGGCCACCCGCTCCGAAGGCTTCCTGATGGAGCTGGACCGCCACGCGGCGCCGACGGGCGGACGCCCGGCCCGGCTGTACCGCGCGGGCTCCGGCACCTCGCTCGTCCCCCCGCTGCTGCGCGCCGGGGACTGACCCGGACCGGCGCTGCGACCAGCAGCCTCTCGTGTCGTCGACGGGCCGAAGGTGGTGCGAGCCGGCCATGTGTGCACCTCGCCTCACCATCGGCCCGTGCGCGACACCGCCGGCAGAGCGGCGTCCGGTCGACGGGACCTGAGTCCCTCGGGACGAGCCCTCGACGGGCCTACTGTCTATGCATCGCCTCCCTCCGGCAACGGGGGTCGTGGCGGGAGGACCCCGGGTCGGCAGGGGAGAGCGGACTCGGCACGAGGGCGGTGAGCAGTGCTCACCGCCCTCGGTCCTGCCCGGGATGAGGTGTGCAGCGCCCTCCCCGTCGCATCCGACGCTATGGCGTGGAGCACGCGCGAACAGTTAATGCTTGAAGTGTCTATCAGGAGGGCGCATGCTGGTCCCGACGCCCCCGCCGCACGAAAGGCTCGCCATGACCGCCTCGCCCCTGACCTCCTCGACCTCCGCCCGGACCGTCGGCGAGCAGCACCTCTCCGCCGACCTCGCCATGGACGCCGTGACCCTGCGCGTCGGCGACCTCGAGCTGATGAGCTCCTACTACGAGAACGCCCTCGCACTGCAGCCGATCGAGGAGCGCGCCCGCGTGGGCGGCGAGGTCCACCGCGTGCTCGGCCGCGGTGACGTCCCCTTCTTCCGCCTCGTCGCGACCCCGGGGCTGCCCGGCGTCGACCCGAGCCAGGCGGGCCTGTTCCACACCGCGATCCTCTTCGAGGACCAGGCGTCCCTCGCTGGCACCGTGCTGCGCGCCGCGCAGGACCCCCGCTCCCGCTTCGCCGGCACCGGCGACCACCTCGTCTCCGAGGCCTTCTACTTCACCGACCCCGAGGGCAACGGCATCGAGCTGTACTGGGACCGCCCCCGCGACCAGTGGCAGTGGACGAACGGCCAGGTCGCGATGGACACCCTGTTCATCGACCCGAACAAGTACCTCGCCGAGCACCTGACCGACGAGGTCGGCGCCACCCCTGGCATGCGCCCCGGCATCGTCGGCCACGTCCACCTGCAGGTCGGGGACGTCGAGATCGCCCGCCGCTTCTACGTCGACACCCTCGGCTTCGAGACCACGGCCGGGTCCCACCCGGGCGCGCTCTTCGCCGCCGCAGGCGGCTATCACCACCACGTCGCGATGAACACCTGGAACAGCCGCGGCGCCGGCCCCCGCGCGACCGCCCTGGGTCTCGCCGACGTGGCGATCACCCTCCCCGGCCGCGAGGACCTCGATGCGCTGGCCGCCCGCCTCAGCCGCGCGGGCCTCTCCTTCGCCGACACCGGCCGCTCGGTCCGGGTCGAGGACCCGTGGGGCACCCCTGTGACCCTGAGCCTGCCGGGCACCGGCACCGAGGAGCTGCTCGGCCGCTGAGCACCCGCGGACGCGGAGCCGCCGCACACAGAACGGGACCGACCCCTCCGGAGGTCGGTCCCGTTCTGTCTGGAGGTCGTTCGGGAGTCGCGTCAGTCGCAGCTGCCGTCGGCGTCGCAGGCCCGTCCGCCCGCGAAGGATCCGCCCAGCAGCGAGGAGAGCGAGGTCAGCGGCTGCGGTGCGGCCTCGGGCTCGGTCGCCTCGGATCGGACGGTGCCGGCCTGCGCGGCGTCGGGCTGTGCGGGGTGGGCGCTGCTCGCGGGGCGGAGGGCTGCCTCGGCGGCGGCGGCGTCGTCGTGCGTGCGGTCGGTGTCGCTCATGCCCGCTCCCCGCGCTCGGCCCGCGCCTCCTCGGCGATCTGCCGCAGCGCCTGACGGAAGGCGTCCGTCGGCAGCGCCCCGGGCGCCGTGTACTTGTCGTTGAACAGGAAGAACGGCACGCCGCGGGCGCCCATCGAGGCCGCCTCTCGCACCTCCGCCTCGACCGCCTCGTCGTGCGCACCGCCCTCGAGCGCCTCGCGCGCGACCTGCTCCTCGAGACCGGCGGCGACCGCGCGGGAGAGGACCACGTCGGCCTCGAAGGGGTTCAGCGCGCCGGTGAAGTAGCCGCGCTGCAGCTCGAGGAAGAACGTGGTCGCGGCGTCGGCCCCGTGCGTCGCGCCGATCGCCTGCATCACGCGGTGCACGCCGCGGGTGTTCGCCATCGGCCGTTCGGTGGAGTACTCGCGACCGATCTCCTCGGCCATGGCCTTGATCTGCGCCTCCATCTCGCGCACCTGCTCGGCCGGCATGCCCTTGGCGCGCACCAGGTGCTCGATGTTGTCCTGCGAGCCGCCGACGGGAGAGGTGGGATCGAGCTCGAAGGAATGCGCGCGCACGTGCACCTGGCCGGTCAACCCCTCGGCCTCGATCGCATCGTGGAGGCGGGCCTCACCGACGTAGCACCACGGGCAGACCACGTCGGTCCACACGTCGACCGTGATCAGCGGGGCGGCGTCGGTCGGGGCGTCCTGGGACGTGGTCATCGGATCCTCCGGAGGGAGTGGGTGCAGTCGGAGCGCGGGAACGGCGGCCGACGGGGCGGCGTGGAAGCTGTGTCCTTGAAAACTGTACTGGTGGGATCTGGGGGCGGCCAGGGGAGAGGGTCGGGTTTCGCTCGGGGCGCAGGCGACGCCGAGCACATCGCCCGCTGCATCGAGGCGCAGCGCCTCGGCCGACGCTACTACCTCGCCTGACCACCCCCAGAGGCCGGCGGCGCCGACCGCCGGCCCCTCCCCCAATACCTCCATTACCAGCCAAGGAGCCGTCATGACCCGCACCGCCACCACTTACATCAGCCCCTCCATGGAGCGCTACGAGCTGCCCGCCGACACGCCCAACGCCTTCACGCTCTCCCCGTGCGAACAGTGCGCACTCGCCCTGGCCGGCCACACCAGCGCCGACACCGGCGACCCCGCCACGGACGAGGCCGCCATGTGGATGGAAGATCAGTGGAGCTACCCCTACGCCACCGAACTCACCGCAGCCGCCCCGACGGCGTGCAGCACCACGGCGTGCGACGGATGCGGCACCGGCGACGCCGGCCGCCGACACTCCGCGATCGCCCACCGAATCGCCTAACACTCTTGACCCCACTAACTCTATTAGGGGCAATAGAGCCATGACCAAGGAGGCCACCGTGGAACAGCTCTCCATCTTCGACGAGATCGAGCGACAGGACGTCGCCGCCGCCACCGCAGACGACTCCCTCGATGGCTACCAGACCCGCTACGAGCGCGGCGAGCTGCTGCCGGGGGAGAGGGGCCCCGGGTGCGGCCACATCTTCGTGCGAGGCGGCTACGACGGCTCCCGCTGCCACCGCGTACACGAGGAGGCCGCTGGCCTCATCTGTGCCGGCATGAGGTTGACCCGTCGCCACCTCGCCATCGCCCTCTCGGACGACCCGCAGTGGCAGGGATTCGCCCACGGCGACGAGGCGCAGCGCGCCATAGCCGCCGGCTGGCCCGAGTCCACCGTGAGCGCCTGGCAGGCTGACCCCCGCGAGCTGCCGCACGAGCTGCACTCGCCCTCCGCTTCCCACGCCGCCGATAGCGAGGAGGGGATGAACTAGCCAGGACTATTGACCCCAGTAACTCCATTGACAACAATGGATGCACCGATACGAAGGGGGCTCCCAATGAGCTACATCGTCCGTACCGGAAACCTCGCCGTCACCCCCAAGCTCCAGCAGGGGAGCGCGGCTGCTACACCTACGCCCGCGTGATCGTCACCGACAGCATCAAGAAGGGCGACGACTTCGTCGACGGCCCGGCCATCGCCCACGACGTCGCCGTCAGCGGCCGTGACGCCGAGCGCCTGGTGGCCACCGCCGAGCGTGACGGCAACGTGCGCGTGATCTTCGCCGCCCGCTACTACGTTACCGAGTACACCGCCAAGGACGGCACCACCCGGGTGCAGCACAACGTGCGGGCCGACCAGATCGGCGTCAGCTTCCGCGGCCAGGGCGTCCATGTGCCCCGCAAGAAGCAGCAGCCCAGCGAGTGACCGCAGTAGGGGAGGGGCCGAACCGCCGGCCCCTCCCCACCCTCCACCACCGAGAGGTCGCCACCAGTGAAGACCATCGCCATGTGCAACCAGAAGGGCGGCGTCGGGAAGACCGCCACCACCGCGCAGCTCGCCCGCGCCGCCGTGCGCCAAGGCCTCCGGGTGCTCGTGGTCGACGCCGACCCCCAGGGCAACGCCACGACCGCCCTAGTCGCCGAGGAGCTACCTCAGGACGCAGCCGGCCTCGCAGACGTCCTCAGCTCCCGCACCGACGCGACCGTGGCCGACGTGATCGTTCCGGGCGTCTGGCCCGGTCTCGAGGTCCTGCCGACCACCGGTGGCGGCAGCCTTGGACTCGTCCGCGATGAACTAATCCAGACCGCCATCGGCCGCGAGGGACGCCTCCGCGACGCTCTCGCCGCCGCCGGCGAGGCGTGGGACCTCGTGCTCATCGACTGCGCCCCGAGCCTCGATCAGCTCACCATCAACGCCCTGGCCGCCGCCGACATCGCCGCAGCCGTCACCGAGGCCGACCGCTTCGCCTCGCACGGACTCGTGCAGCTCATCCAGACCATCGGACTGGTCCGCCAGCACTACCGGCCCTCCCTGCGCCTGACGGGCGTCATCGTCAACCGCTACCGCCCGCGCGAGCGCGAGGCCCGCACCTGGCTCGACGAACTACGCGGCGCCTCGGAGGCCATGGACTTCCCACTGCTGGACCCCCCGATCCCATACCGCGCCGGCATCGCCGCCGCGATGGCCGCCGGCGCCGGCATCGACGAATGGACCGCCATGCCCCGCGCATAGCGCGACGAGCTCGCAGCCCTCTACACCGCCCATCTGCACACCATCACCCAGGAGGCATGACCCCATGGCCACCACCAACAAGCCCCGCAAGACCAGCCCCTTCGCCGGGGGCAGCCCCGTCAACCCGCCCACGCCAGCCCCGGAACAGTCCCCGGCGCCGGCCCCGGCGCGCGCGGAGCGGACCTTCGCCCCGGCGGCAGCCCCGACCGGGAAGAAGTACCCGCCAAAGGTCACGTTCTACCAGCCCCAGGACGACACCGCCCGGATGCGCGGAGCCTTCCGCCACACCGACCGCGAGGAGGGGGACCGCAGCCTCTCCGACTTCATCCACAAAGCCGTCATGGCCGAGGTGGAGCGCCGCGAGAAGAAGTACAACAGCGGCAAGCCGTTCCCCGACCTCGAGGCCGGCAGCATCCCGCGCGGTCGACCGATGGGGGAGTGAGAGGCTATTAGCACGACCTCAGACCCTCTCGACATCGCCCATCTCGCCCGCACCGTCAGAACCGCGGCCGTCGCGCTCACGCCCCGCGAGCGGATGAGTCTCGCGCATGCCGTGGACGCTGCGCAGGCCCACCACGACAACGCCCACGCTGACTTCACTTGGAGCCCCACCCAGTAAGAGGACCCATCGCGGACTGTGCCGAATCGTGCTCTCCCGACAACCGAACAGTCCAAACCCAACCGATTTACGCACAATCACAGATTTGGAAGTGGCAATGTCAATTGATGAGAAGTTCACTATGAGAGTTAGCGCCAAGGGGTGGACGCTGGCCGCAGCAGGCGTAGCCGTTGCCGTCCTTATCGGCATTCAAGTGTGGGCACTTCCGGAAATAGCGGAAAGTACGCTTAGGGCTTTTCCGGAGCTTGCTCCGTGGTATTCCACTGCCCTGGCATGGGGTTGGGTTCAGCTGCTGCTTCTCGAGCTGATGATTGCCGCCGCAGCACTCGATAGGATTCGTAATCGAGATAGTGCGGCATCTGTGGTCGAGTCGGGCTACGTGTACGCCTCGGTCAGTTTTGCCGCCGCGTTCACGGTTCTGTCGATTGGCGCTCTATATGTGATGTGGGACCTTGGATTCACCACGCCTGGAGCAACATGGGGGGCAATCGCCATGGCACTTTTCGGAGTAGTGTGGAGTGTTTCGGGAGCACTACTTGTTCGAGTCCGAGAGGCCTGACCTTTGAATAAGGTCAGGCCTCTCGCGCTTCGAGGGTGTCCAGTTTAGCGGCTCTTCGCATCTGAGGGTGTAGGTGCGGGTCACGGGGTGGGCGCGTCGGTGCCGGGATAGACGTCGAGGTCTCCCGATGATGGAAGTTCTGACGCTCGCCATCTGGAAGACCTCGACGTGCCCCACGCTACCTTCGCGACCCCTGATCTGACGACTTTCACCGGCCTGGACGATCTCGGCCTGATCGCTGTCGGGCAGCGCATCACGGCCGATCGCGCTGTGCTCGAGTGTCGCCTGGCCGTCGCGGATCCGTGGTGCCGCAGCTGCGGCGCTCGAGGAACGTCGCGCGGCTCGATCTCGCGGTCCCTGGCGCACGAGCCGTTCGGCCACCGGCCCACGACTCTGCTGCTGCGGGTCCGCCGCTACCACTGCCAGCACTGCGGAGCCCGGTGGCGGGAAGACACCACCTCTGCCGCACCCGAACGGGCGAAGCTCTCCCATGGCGGGATCCGGTGGGCATTGAAGGCCCTGGTCATCGACCACCTCTCCGTCTCGAGGATCGCGGCCGGGCTGGGCGTCGCCTGGCGCACGGCGAACGAAGCGGTCCTGGCCGAGGGCCGACGCGTGCTGATCAACGACGAGACACGCTTCGACGACGTCCGTGTGATCGGGGTGGACGAGCATGTGTGGCGCCATACCCGGCGCGGTGACAAGTACGTCACCGTGGTCATCGATCTGACGCCGACCAGGAACAAGACGGGTCCCGCGCGGCTGCTGGACATGATCGAGGGCCGCTCGAAAGCGGCTCTTCACAGATGAGGGTGTAGCGGTCGATGGCGGTGTGGGCGCGTCGGTCCGGGGATAGACGTCGAGGTCTCCCGAAGATGGAAGTTCCTACGCTCGCCATCTGGAAGACCTCGACGTGCCCAACGCTACCTTCACCGCGCCCGATCTCGATACCTTCTGCCAGCTCGATCGGCTGGGCCTGACCTCGACCAAACAGTCGATCGGCGCCGACCGCTCGATCCTCGAATGCCGCGTGCTCGACCCGGACAACTGGTGCCACCAGTGCGGTCAGCAGGGCGTCTCCCGAGGAACCGTCGTCCGTCGCCTCGCCCACGTCCCGATGGGCTGGAGGCCCACGATGTTGCAGGTCAGAGTGCGCCGCTACCGGTGCCCGGACTGTCGCAGCGTGTGGCGGCAGGACACCTCGGCCGCCGCCGAACCTCGCGCGGTCCTTTCCCGGCATGCAGCGCTGTGGGCGCTCAAGGGCGTAGTCATCGATCGCTTGTCCGTCGCACGGATCGCCGCCGGGCTCGCGGTCGCCTGGAACACCGCCAACGACGCGATTCTGGCCAACGGCCAGGAACTGTTGATCAACGATCCCACCCGGTTCGACGGGGTCCGTGTGATCGGCGTGGACGAGCACGTGTGGTCCCATACCCGCCGGGGCAGCAAATACGTCACCGTCATCATTGACCTGACCCCGATCCGCGACGGCACCGGCTCCTCCAGACTGCTGGACATGGTCCCGAGGCGCTCGAAGAAGGTGTTCAAGGCCTGGCTCGATGGCCAGACCGCCGAGTTCCGCGACGGAGTCGAGGTCGTCGCAATGGACGGGTTCTCCGGTTTCAAGGCTCTTCACAGATGAGGGTGTAGGAGATGGCGGCGCGG
>NZ_BCAK01000006.1:0-159614 GCF_001293905.1 Brachybacterium sp. SW0106-09 | reverse complement strand
GTCCTGGCTGACAGTGCACTGACCGCTTGACACCGCCATTTATCCGTACTGGTACGCCACACGCCAGTACTCGACCATGGCTCGAGGACCAGGGCGCGAGGAACGGGGCTCGAGGCCCAGGGTGCGAGGCGCCGGGCTCGCAGCCGCGGCCACGAGCCGAGGCGCGCACGGCACCGGAAGCACAGGCACGCGGCTCGGAAGCATCGGGCCGGGCCTGCACGGCACTGCCCCCCGCCCGATCAGGACGCGCCGTCATTCCTGCCGTGCCGGATCTCGGCCCTCCCGCGGCGCCCGCCGGCGGGCGCCACGTCGACCGCTCGGCCCGGAACGTTGCCGTGCCCGGTGCCTCTGATTAGCGTGCCGAGCAGTGATCGCGGTCCGTGGACCTCGCGGATCGCGCAGGTCATCGACAAGGAGGACCTCTCATGAACGACACCGTCACCGTCCCCGATCCGGCCGGATCCACGCGCACCGGGCGCGAGAACGCCGAGCAGGGCTTCCTCGCCCCCGCCGCACTCTCCAAGAATCTCCAGGCCGTCCTGGTGGACCTCACGGCCCTGCACCTGGTGGGCAAGCAGGCGCACTGGAACATCGTGGGCCCGAACTTCCGTGACCTGCACCTGAACCTCGACGAGGTGGTCGCCATCGCCCGGACGAGCGCCGACGACGTCGCCGAGCGCATGCGCGCCCTGCACGCCGCGCCCGATGCCCGCCCGGCGGTGGTCGCCGAGCAGAGCACGCTACCCGAGTTCCCCCAGGGCGAGGTGCTCACGCACGATGCGATCGACCTGATGACTGCGTCCATCGAGGGGACCGTGGGCACGATGCGCTCGGTCCACGACGAGGTGGACGAGGCGGATCCCACCTCCGCGGACATCCTGCACGGGATCATCGAGAAGCTCGAGCAGCAGGCCTGGTTCATCAGCGCGGAGACCCGCACCCCGAAGGAGCGCTGACCGTCACGTCCCCGGCGATCGCCTCCGGCACGGCGCGCCGTCATCATGGACGTCATGAGGGAGACGCACAGCTCGCGAGATGACCACCCGGTTCCCGACGACCTGTCGGTCGTCTTCTCCGCCGCCCCGGCACCGGAGGCCGAGGATGCCGCGCCCGCCGACGCCGCCGCGCTCACCGGCTGGCCGTGGTTCCTCCCTCAGGACGGGCTGCGGCACGAGGACCTGGTCCATGCGGTCGACGAGGACCCGCGGGTCGCGGCCGAGTCGCTCCCACGGATCCCGCTGGTGCGCAGGGCCGTGACCCTGCTCGAGCACATCGGCTGCGGCCGTCCGCTCACCTCGGAGGGCGAGCTCGACCCGGCCGACGTGCGCGCCCTCGCCGTGGCCATGGACCTCGACCTCGACGAGCAGGAGCTGGTCTCGATGCGCGAGATCGGGGCGATCGTCGGCCCCTGGAACTCTCTGATCGCCGGGAAGTGGCTGAGCGTCAGCGGCGGCGAGGTCGTGCCGGGAGAGGGGATGGTGCCCGCGGCGGCGCGGTCCGAGGACCCGGCGGCCTTCGTCCGCTTCGCCCGCGCCGTGATCGTGCTGCTGGTCCTCGAGAGCCTCGGCCAGGGCGGCGAGGAGGGTGGGCTGTTCGGCGGCTCGGACACGTTCAACGCCCTGCTGCACACGGTCGCGCCCGACGGGCTCCTGCTCCCGGCCACGATCCGCATCGCCCTCGATCAGGGTCTGGTGCCGGCCGATCCCGCCGGCGACCCGGATATGGACGAGATCAACCGGTACTGGCAGGCGGAGCGGGACCTCGGCACGCTCGCCGCCTATGGGCTGCTGCACCGGGAGCCGCTCCCGGACGGGCAGGCGGTCCGGTATCTCGGCACCGTCGAGGTCCTGGTCGAGGCGTACGGCGCGCTGGAGATGTTCGAGGAACTCGACTGAGCGTCGACGTGGCCGTGCGCCCCGTCCCCGGTCGGCGTCGGCGGGCATGGGGACCTCTCCCCATCGCCAACTCGCTCGGCGCTCCCTAGCATCGGCCCTGATCGCGCTCGGAACTGCGCGACCATGACGGAGCAGGGGAGAGGAACGCGGCGATGAACGCCTTCTGGGGTGCGGACACCGATCAGCTGGAGCAGCACGCGACGGCGATGCACACCGCCGCGCAGCGGCTCGTGGAGCTCCAGGAGCAGCTCTCCTCCCTGGTGATGGACGAGGCGATCTGGCGCGGCAGCGACGCGGACTCCTTCCGTGAGCGCTGGCAGTCCGACGCGCTGCAGGCCTCCGAGCGGGTAGCGGGGGACATCGACACGAAGGCGGACGAGGTCCAAGGGCACGCCTCCGAGCAGGACGGCGCCTCCGGCGAGGGAGGCATCGGCGGTGCTCTCGGCGCAGCGGGTGGTGCGGTCGGTGGCGGAATCGGTGGTGCTGTCGGTGGTGTGGCCGGCGGCGCGGTCGGCGGTGGCATCGGTGCCGGTCTCGGCAGTGCGCTCGGCGGCGCTGCGGGGGAAGCCGTCGTCGGCCTCGGGGGCGGCGGCATCGGCGAGATCCTCGGCGGCCCGGCCGGAGGCCTCGAGGGCGGCCCCGCGTTCCCGCCCATCGGCGGTCCGATCTCCGCCCCGCTCCCGGAGGGAGGCCTGAGCGGCGGTCCCGCCTGGGGGCCGGTCGACGGCGGCTTCCTCGAGGGTCTGGGGGATCCGCTGGCGGGGGGTCCGGCATTCGGTCCGATCTCGGCTCCGCTTCCCGACGGTGACTCCATCGAGGTTCCGGAGATCCCGCTGCCGGACGGTCCGGTGTTCGGTCCGATCTCCGCCCCGCTCACGGGCGGACCCATCGGCGACGCGATCGGGTACCCCCAGGACTGACGCCGACGGGGTGACGACGCGGGGCGCCGTCACCGCCGCCAGAGGAAGCAGTGCTCGACGCCGCTCGGCGCCATGCCCTTCTCCAGGTGGAAGCGGTCCTCGAGGTCCTCGGGTCGCTCCCACAGACGCAGCCCGTGCCCGTATTCGACCGGCGCGATCGAGACGTGCAGCTCGTCGATCAGGTCTGCGTCGAGGAACTCCCGCACGGTGGTGATCCCGCCGCCGATCCGCACGTCCTTACCGCCCGCGAGCTCCTTCGCCCGCTCGAGGGCCTCCGCGGGCGAGGCGTTCAGGAAGTGGAAGGTCGTCTCGCCGACCACCAGCGGCTCCCGCTCGTAGTGGGTGAGCACCACGACAGGGGTGTGGAACGGCGGCTCCTCGCCCCACCAGCCGATCCACCCGTCGTCGGTCCAGGGCCCGCGCTGGTGGCCGAACTTGTGTCGGCCCATGATCTCGACCCCGCTCCCGTGGTCGAAGTCCCGGGTCAGGCGGTCCTCGAAGCCGCGGGTGCCGACGCCGGGCTCATGGGAGGGGAAGCTGGCGGTGGCGAAGCCCCAGCCCAGCAGCGCCATGGGGTCGACGTGCCCGAAGGGCTGCTCGAAGGTCTGGTACTCGCCGGCGCCGATCCCGTCGCGGGAGACGCCGAAGTTCTGCACACGCACACTCTGGGTCATGGGGGAGTCCTCTCGGAGGCGGTCTCCATGGTGCGCCTCGCAGCGCCGCCTGTCACCGGTCCCGGCCCGTCGATCCTCACGAGTCTGCGAAGAAGGTTCCGTCCCCGCCCTGGCCCCTGCCGCCCCGTCGGCGGAGACTCGACCTCCACCATCCCGCCTCGAGAGGACCGATGATGAGACTGACCGTGAACACCTTCCTCACCCTCGACGGGGTGATGCAGGCGCCGGGCGCCGCCGACGAGGACCCCTCGGACGGGTTCACCGCCGGCGGCTGGCAGGTGCCGTACACCGCCGACGCCGACTTCGGCGAGATCGTCACCTCCTGGCTCGAGACCCCGCACACGGCGCTGCTGGGCCGGACCACCTTCGAGATGTTCCGCGCCTTCTGGCCGCAGGTCGATGACAGCGACCCCGTGGCACGGGCCATCAACCACACCCGGCGCTATGTGGTCGCCCATGCCGGCTACGAGCCGGACTGGGGCGAGACCACCGTGATCGACAGCGCCGACCCGCTGCCCGCGATCGCCCGGCTGAAGGCGGAGGGAGAGGGGGAGCTGAAGGTCAGCGGCAGCGCGCAGCTCGCCGCTGCCCTCCACGAGGCCGGGATGATCGACGAGTACCACCTGATCGTCTTCCCGGTGGTGGTCGGCGGCGGCAAGCGCCTCTTCGCCGACGGGTCACCGCCGCGCGGCTTCGCGGTGCGCAGCACCCGCACCACCGCGAGCGGTGCCGTCCATCTCGTGCTCGCCCCCGAGCCGTTCCGGACCGGCGAGTACGCGGTCGAGGACGGGCAGGAGGTCACCCGGCTGGAGTGAGCGCCCGCGGCGGAGATGCCGGAGCGCACGACGAGG
Organism: Brachybacterium sp. SW0106-09; assembly: GCF_001293905.1. Classification (NCBI taxonomy): domain Bacteria; kingdom Bacillati; phylum Actinomycetota; class Actinomycetes; order Micrococcales; family Dermabacteraceae; genus Brachybacterium; species Brachybacterium sp. SW0106-09. The sequence goes on along the minus strand of NZ_BCAK01000006.1, from coordinate 155,274 downwards.
GCGGCCCCACCCGGTGGAGCCGCCCTCGGGGATTCACGTGCGTCGGGCCTCGGCCCGGCGCCGATCAGTCCTGCGTGTCCTTGCCGCGCAGGCCGTCGACCGCGCCCTTGACGGTGTCGCGGGCGTCCTGGAGCTTGTCCTTGGCGTCGGCCTTGCCCTGCTGGGCCTGGCCCTCGGCCTCGGTCTCCTTGTCGCCGGTCAGCTTGCCGAGGCCCTCCTTGGCCTGGCCGCCCAGCTTGTCCTTGCTGTTCTCGAACTTCTCGTCGGTGCTCATCGCGGACCTCCTCGGTCGAGTGGACGCACGGCTCCCGTGCGATGCCTCGAGCCTACGCGCCGGCCCTGCGCGCCGTCCGACCCTCCGGTCGATCGGCCCGGCCTCACAGGTCCTGCGCGGTCAGCGGTATCCGTCCTCCGGCGAGCACCATGTCCACCTGCCGCGGCGAGAGCCGGTGGTGCAGCCGCAGGTCCTTCCCGCCGATCCGTGCGGTGAGCGCGGTGCCGGCCCGCAGCGCCGCATGCATCCCCTCGAGCACCACCTCGGCACCGACCTCGATCCCGTCGTGGTCGGCGGGGTCGTCGAACTCGAGGGCGAGGATCCCGAAGTTCGCGAGGTTCTGCCAGTGGATGCGGGCGAAGGACGTCGCGATCACGGCCCGCAGCCCCAGGTGGCGGGGCGCGATCACGGCGTGCTCGCGGGAGGAGCCCTGTCCGTCGTTCTCCCCGGCGATCACCACGTGCCCTGCCTCCGCCTCCTTCGCACGCTGCGGATAGGTCTCGTCGATCCGGGTGAAGGAGAACTCTGCGATCCTCGGGATGTTGCTGCGGAAGGGCAGCACTCGGGAGCCGGCCGGCATGATCTCGTCGGTCGAGACGTCATCGCCCATCACCAGCAGCGCCGGCACCCGCAGATCGTCCTCGATCGGCGTGGACTCCGGCAGCGTGGAGATGTTCGGGCCCTTGACGAGCTCGACCTGCGCGGCCTCCTCGGGCGGCAGCGGCGCCTGCAGCATGTCGTCGATCCGCGCGAAGCGCTCCGGCATCGCCGGGCGCGGAGACGTGATGCCGTGGCTGTCCTCGAGGGTGCGCGGATCGGTGATCACGCCGGTCAGCGCCGCGGCGGCCGCGGTCTCCGGGGAGCACAGCCACACGGAGTCCTCCTCGGTGCCGGAGAGGCCGGGGAAGTTCCGCGGCATGGTGCGCAGGGAGTTGCGGCCGGTCGCGGGGCCTGCCCCATCCCGATGCAGCCCATGCAGCCGGACTGGTGGATGCGGGCCCCGGCGGTGACCAGCGAGGTGAGCCAGCCGCCGGTGATCAGGTCCGCGAGCACCTCGCGGGAGGTGGGGTTGATGTCGAGGGACATCCCGGGTGCGGTCTGCCGCCCCTCGAGGATCTCGGCCACCACGGCGACGTCCCGCAGCCCCGGGTTCGCCGAGGAGCCGACGACGACCTGCGAGACCTCCTCCCCGGCCACGGACGCGACGGGCACGACGTTCCCGGGGGAGGAGGGCCGGGCGATCAGCGGCTCGAGGGCGGTGAGGTCGATGTGCTCGGTGCGGTCGTAGCCCGCGCCCTCGTCGGCCTCGATCCGGGTGAACTCGTCGGCGCGGCCGACGGAGTCGAGATAGTCGCGCGCCGCGTCGTCGGCCGGGAACACGGTCGCGGTCGCGCCGAGCTCCGCTCCCATGTTCGCGATGACGTGGCGATCCATCGCGGTCAGCTGCGCGAGCCCCTCGCCGTGGTACTCGATGATGCGGCCCACCCCGCCCTTCACGCCGTGACGGCGCAGCATCTCCAGCACCACGTCCTTGGCGCTGACCCAGGCGGGCAGCTCGCCGGTGAGCTCCACGCCCCAGATCTCCGGCATGGTCACGTACAGCGGCTGGCCGGCCATCGCCATCGCGATCTCCAGCCCGCCCACGCCGATCGCGAGCATCCCCAGCGCCCCGGCCGCGCAGGTGTGCGAGTCCGAGCCGATCAGGACCGCTCCGGGACGGCCGAAGTGCGCCTGGTGCACGGGATGGGAGACGCCGTTGCCGGCCTTCGAGAACCACAGCCCGAACCGCCGGGCCGCCGACTCGAGGAAGAGGTGGTCGTCGGGATTCTTCCAGTCCGTCTGCAGCAGGTTGTGGTCCACGTACTGCACGGACAGCTCGGTGCGGATCCGGTCCAGGCCCATCGCCTCGAGCTCGAGCATCACCATGGTGCCGGTCGCGTCCTGGGTGAGGGTCTGGTCCACACGCAGCCCGATCTCCTGCCCGGGATCGGCGCCGCCCTCGACGAGATGGTCGGCGATCAGCTTCTGGGCGACGTTGCGCGGCATGGATCCGTCCTCCTCACGGGTCGGACTGCCGGCGAGGCCCGTCGGCGGACCTCCTCCCACCGTACGCGGGGCCCGCGCTGCTGTCCGCTCCTCGGCTCCCGGGATGGCGCGGGCGCCGGAGACGTGTATGGTCCCTCCCATGCAGAAGCGTTGGCAGTTCTATGCGAAGTCGGCTCCGGAGGGGCCGGCCGCCGTATAGCGCCACCGACCCTCTCCAGAGCCGACATGGGCAGAGCATCCGCTCTGCCCTTCGCCATTCCCGGCGGGCTCTGCAGCAGCGGGTCCGCCCCCACCCGGAGGACAGGACCCATGACCCTTCTCGCCGCCACCCCCGTGCAGGCCGACACCGACGTCGCCCCCGACCGCCACATCGCGGGCTTCACCGCGCTGCCCACCCCCGCCGAGCTCCGCGCCGAGATGCCGCTGACCGGCGTCTCCGCCGCCCAGGTCGCCGCGCACCGCGAGCAGATCCGCGACGTGCTCACCGGCGCCGACGAACGCCTGCTGGTCGTCGTCGGCCCCTGCTCGATCCACGACCCGGAGGCGGGGCTCGACTACGCGCGACGCCTCGCGGACCTGCGCGCCGAGATGCAGGACGACCTGCTGCTGGTGATGCGCACCTACTTCGAGAAGCCGCGCACCACCGTCGGCTGGAAGGGCCTGATCAACGACCCGCACCTGGACGGCTCCCACGACATCGCCGCGGGCCTGCGCACCGCCCGCGCCTTCCTCCGCGACGTCACCGCGCTCGGCCTGCCCGCCGCGACCGAGTTCCTCGAGCCGATCAGCCCCCAGTACATCGCCGACCTCGTCAGCTGGGGCGCGATCGGGGCTCGCACCACCGAGTCGCAGATCCACCGCCAGCTCGCCTCGGGACTGTCGATGCCGATCGGGTTCAAGAACGGCACCGACGGCGGGATCCAGGTCGCGCTCGACGCGCTCAGCGCGGCGTCCGCGCCGCAGTCCTTCCTCGGCATCGGTGCCGACGGGAAGGCGGCGCTGGTCGCGACGACCGGGAACCCCGACCTCTCCCTCATCCTGCGCGGCGGGTCGGGCGGGCCGAACTTCGCCCCCGCCCAGGTCGCGGAGGCCGCAGGTCGGCTGGAGGCGGCGGGACTGCCGCAGCGCCTGATCATCGACGCCTCCCACGCCAATAGCGGCAAGGACCACGTGCGTCAGCGGGAGGTCGCGGGGCTGCTGGCCGAGCAGGTCGCGGCAGGCGGTGCCGCGATCGCCGGGATCATGCTCGAGAGCAACCTGCTCGGCGGTGCGCAGAAGCTCGACCCCGAGGTCGGCCCCGTCGGGCTCGTCCGCGGCCGCTCGGTGACCGACGCCTGCATGGGCTGGGACGCGACCGAGGAGGCGCTGCGCGAGCTCGCCGCCGGGGCGCGCCGCCGACGGGGCTGAGCGACTCGTCCTCCCCGCCCCTCAGCCGCGACGGTCCTCCGAACCCAGCCACTGCTCGAAGGTCATCTCGCCGATCCTCGCGGTCGCGGGATCGCCGCGCAGCGCCCCGGAGGCCAGCCCTCGCCAGTAGGTGCCGGGCAGTCGCAGCTCGAGCACGCGCCGGGAGATCCCGTCGTGCGCGTACTGGCGCCGGATCATCGTGGCGAGGGTGGTCGCCTCGGGGCCGATCAGGTCCGGGGCGCGTCGGGAGGGGCCGTCCTCCGCGAGATCCACCAGGTGGTGCCCGACCTCGCGGGCGGCGACCGGCCGGGAGAGCATCCGCGGGGCGAGGGTCAGCGGGCCGAGCGTGGTCTGCGCGATGATCTGGCTCGCGAACTCGTGGAACTGGGCGGCGCGGGCGATGGTGTGCGGCAGCGCCGAGGCCTCGACCAGCCGCTCCTGGGCGAGCTTGCCCGCGTAGTAGGCGGCATCGGCCGCCTCGAGTCCCACGATCGAGAGCACGATGTGGTGGCGGGTGCCGGAGCGATCCTCGGCCTCGAGCAGGTTCCTGCTGGTGGCGGTGAAGAACTCGGTCGCGCGGCGGGCGTTCTGGGTGGTGATGTTCAGGGCGTCGATGACGACGTCGGCCCCCTCGAGCGCGGCGTCCAGCCCCTGCCCGGTGAGCACGTCGACACCCTCGCGGCGGCTCAGCACCGCCGTGTCATGGCCGCGCTCGCGGGCGGCCTCGGTGATGCGTCGTCCGACCATGCCGGTGCCCCCGGCGATCGCGATCCTCATCCTGACCCTCTCCTCGGTCCCGGCGCTGCCGCCCACTCTTCCCTACCCGGCCCCGCCCGTCGAGGGGACCGAACCCCCGCGCGCACACTTCGGCGTCCTGTGCGTGACCTCAGACCGCCAGAGGCGCTGAGGTCACGCAGGGAGCGCAGAAGTGTGCACCGCCTCCCGCCGACCACTGCCCGGCAGCATCGCGGCGGGGAACATTCCCGTCAACGCCCGCGTTGTCCCTGGCCCGTCTCATCCCGCCCGCCGCGTCCTCCGAGGAGCTCCCATCACCGCCTCCACAGCCCTGCCCACCCTCGCCGCCCGGGCCGAGCGCCTGATCGACCTGGGCCTCCACACCCTCGCAGGGCTCCCTGCCGAAGCCCTGACCGATGCCGGGACCCGCGCCGGCGCCGATCGCACCGACGCGCTCCTCGCGATCGACCCCGCCCTTGCACCGCCCACGGCCCTCGCCCCGCTCATGCAGCGCGGCGAGAAGCTGGGCTTCGTCGTCGAGGACATGACCGACGTCGACGCCTTCGCCCCGACCGGCGTCGACCTGCCCGACGCGCCGGTCTACCTCGTCCATGCCCCGGACCGCGGCGACGAGTTCGAGAACGCCTCCCCGGCCGAGGCGCTCGAGTCGATCACCGCCGCCGGCCGCAGCCCGCTGCTGCTCACCGAGGGACTGCTGTGGGTGCTGCAGGTCCCCGAGGTCCTCGAGCGGAACCACTGCTTCATGACGATCGGCTCCCGGATCCGGAAGGCGAGCGGCCAGCTCGACTCCCGCACCCCGGCGCTGTGGATCTCGAGCGGCGCCGGCCGCGACGGGAAGGAGCGGAAGGACGCGCCGAAGCTCGGCTGGTGCTGGTGGAACAACCGCCACACCTGGCTCGGCATCGCGTCGGCGGGCGGCCGCGCGACCGTCTGAAAGACGTGGAGCCCGCCCGGTGCCGCGGGTAGCCTCCGCGTCTTGGACGAGCACGTACCACCCACCTGGTGGCAGGAGCATCACGCCTTCCTGCTGGAGTGCGCCGAGGAGGGTGAGGTCGATGCCGGCCCGCCCTTCTCGGCGCAGCTGCTCGACCTGCTCACCGACGTGGAGCGCACCTTCGCCGTGACCGGCGCCGATACCCCGCCCTGGCCCGACCCGCATCTCCGGCCCGACGGCGAGGACTTCCCCGTGCGCGAGGAGGAGTACAGCCGCTGCCTCGACCCCGGCAAGCACAGGATTCTCGCCGCGCGCGCCGAGGCCTGGGCCCAGGTGCCCGTCGCGAAGGGCTGGGCCGAGCGCGAGGAGATCGCGGACAGCGCTGCCCTGACCTGGCTGACCGACCCGCTGGTCACCACTCACCGAGCGACGGTCCTGCGCCCGCACCGCCCCCGACGGGCAGGACGGTGACCATGATCTGGCCCCGGCCGATGCACTGCTGCCCGGGCTCGTCGTCGGCGCCGGCGACCCGCCGCTCCCGGTCGAGACGATCCCCGACTGCGGCTGCGACGCCTGCGACTCCGGCTCCCGCGATCTGCTCGAGCTGCTCGACCAGGTGATCCTCTCGATCGTCGACGGCTCCTACGAGGCCCTGATCTCCCCGGACGGCCGGCGGGAGCCTGCCCTAGAGTGGACCCACGCGCTCGACGAGGACGCGGAGGAACCGGGGCCGAGGGCGGTCCTGTCCCCGCACCACGGTGGACGCGCTTCCCCGCCCCCGCCCCGAAGGACGACTCCTCGTGAACTCCCTGGTACTCGCCATCGTGGGAGTCGGCATGATGATCGCCGGCTACCTGCTGTACTCGCGCTATCTCTCCAAGAAGGTGTATCGGCTCGACGCCGGTTTCCGCACCCCCGCCCATGAGCTGCAGGACGGGGTCGACTACGTCCCCACCAACAAGTTCGTGCTGTGGGGCCACCACTTCACCTCCGTCGCCGGCGCCTCGCCGATCGTCGGCCCCGCGGTCGCCGTGATCTGGGGCTGGGGCCCCGCCTTCCTCTGGGTCACCCTCGGCACCGTGTTCTTCGCGGGCATGCACGACCTCGGCGCGCTGTGGGCCTCGACCCGCAACCGCGGGCAGTCCATCGGCACCCTCGCCGCGAAGTACATCGGCCGCCGCGGCAGCCGGCTGTTCCTCGTGGTGATCTTCCTGCTGCTGCTCATGGTCAACACGGTCTTCGCCGTGGTGATCTCGGGGCTGCTGGTCTCCACCCCGTCGGCCGTGATCCCCACCGGGGGCGCGCTCGTGGTCGCGGTGCTGGTGGGGCAGGCGATCTACCGCCTGAAGTGGAACCTGCCGATCGTGTCCGTGGTGGGCGTGGTCGCCCTGTACAGCCTGATCCTGCTCGGCGACCGGTTCCCCGTCGCACTGCCGGAAGGCTTCCTCGGCATCGGCGCGGAGCCGTTCTGGATCCTGGTGCTGTTCCTCTACGCGGGCATCGCCTCGATGCTGCCGGTGTGGGTGCTGCTGCAGCCGCGCGACTACATCAACGGCCTGCAGCTGTTCGTCGGCCTGATCCTGCTGTACGGCGCGGTGCTGATCTTCCGCCCCGAGGTCGTCGCCCCCATGCTCAACCAGGCCGTGCCCGAGGGGACCCCGGGCATGATGCCGCTGCTGTTCGTCACCGTCGCCTGCGGCGCGATCTCCGGCTTCCACGGCATCGTCTCCTCCGGCACCTCCTCCAAGCAGCTGGACAAGGAGACCGACGCGCGGTTCGTGGGCTACTTCGGCGCGGTGGGCGAGGGCCTGCTGGCGCTCGGTGCGATCATCGCGACCACCGCCGGCTTCCGCACCCTCGCCGACTGGGAGGCGGTCTACTCCGCGTTCAACGAGGGCGGCGTGGAGGCGTTCGTCGCCGGCGGCGGCTCCATCCTGAACGCGGGCCTCGGCATCCCGACCTCTCTGTCCGCCACGATCCTCGCCACCATGGCGGTGCTCTTCGCCGCCACCACCATGGACACCGGGGTGCGCCTGCAGCGCTTCGTGGTCCAGGAGATCGGGCAGATCCTGGGCCTGCGGCTCGGCACCTTGGTCGCGACCGCGATCGTGCTCGTGGTCTGCCTGGCGCTCGCCTTCGGCGCCGGTTCCGGGGGCACCGGTGGCATGGTGATCTGGCCGCTGTTCGGCACCACCAACCAGATCCTCGCCGCGCTGACCCTGGCGATCCTCGCCGTGATGCTCACCCGCAAGCGCCGCCCGGTGCTGCCGGTCCTGCTGCCGCTGCTGTTCGTGCTCTTCGTGAGCGTGTTCGCGCTGCTGGTGCAGGTGGGTCAGTACGCGGCCGAGGGCAGCTGGCTGCTGCTGGTGCTCGACGTCATCATCCTCGTCGCCGCGGTGTGGGTGATCGTCGAGTCCGCGATCGCGCTGACCCGCGCCCGGACGGAGCCGCCCGAGGTCGAGGGCGCCGACGAGGAGCCGCTCGAGGACTCCTCGGTCCGATGACGGCCTCGTCCCGTCTGCGCGCCCTGGCCGAGGGGCTGCACGAGTTCTACGTCGGTCCCTACCGGCGCACCTTCGCCCGCGCGCAGCGGGACGAGGACGACCTGTTCCGCATGCTCGTGATGAGCGAGATGCTCGGCGTCCCGAACCCCGCCTCCTACTACACGGCCGAGCTGCTCCCGGTCCTCTACGACGGCTTCCACGACTGGCACCGCAGGATGGGGATGGAGCGCTCGCCGCTGGAGGAGTACCGATGCTGCTGAGCCTCGCGCAGTCCCGCCGCGTGCTCTTCCTCGGCGGGAAGGGCGGGGTCGGCAAGACGACCATCGCCTCGGCGGTCGCCCTCGACGCCGCCCGGTCCGGCAGGCGCGTCCTGGTCGTCTCCACCGACCCCGCCCACAACCTCGGCCATCTGTGGGAGCGGCGCATCGGCGACCGGGTCACGCCGCTGGCCGACGGGGCGGGCGGCGGAGCGGTCCACGGCATCGAGATCGACCCCGACGCGACCACCGACCAGCACCTGCGCGACGTCGCCACGACCCTCAAGCGGCTCATGCCCCGCACCCTCCACGGCGAGGTCGACAAGCACATGGACCTCTCCCGCCGCTCCCCGGGCACCCACGAGGCGGCCGTGCTCGAGCGGATGACCGCGCTGGTCGAGCGGGGGCGGGAGGAGTTCGACCTGGTCGTCCTCGACACCGCCCCGAGCGGCCACACCGCCCGCCTGATGGCGCTGCCGGAGGTGATGACCGCCTGGACCGACGGGCTGCTCGCCCGGCGGGAGAAGTCCGCCCGGCTGGGCGCGGCACGGCGCGGACTGGAACGGCGCGGACCCGGCCGACGAGGGGAGGGCGACCTGGGCGCCTCCGTGCTCGGCTCCACCGCGCCGCGGGACCCGCTCGAGGAGCGGGACGAGGAGATCCGGGCGATCCTGCTGCGCCGCCGTGACCGGCTCGCAGCGCTGCGCGAGACCCTCACCGACCCCTCCACGACCTCCTTCGCCATCGTGCTGGCCGCCGAACGGCTGCCGGTGCTCGAGACGATCGAGCTGCACGAGGAGCTCACCCGGACCGGGGTCCACGTCGGCGCGCTCGTGGTGAACAAGCGCTCGCCCCCGGACCGCGGGGACTTACTCGCCCGCCGCCGCGCGGTGGAGGGGGAGCATCTCGCCACCCTCCACTCCGCGCTGCCCGAGGTGCCGTGCCAGGAGGTCCCGCTGGGGGAGGAGGACGTCGTCGGCCCCGCGGCACTCGCCCGCTTCGCCGGGCTGCTCGCCCCCGCGGCCACAGGCGGCCCCGGGCCGCGCCGCGGCTAGACTCGCGGGACCCGCGCCGGACGGCGCGAGGAGACGTGCCGAGGAGGACCGCCGCATGACCAGTGACGACGGCGGTCGGCCGCCGCGCGGCCCCGTGACCCTCGCGGACGTCGCCCGCGAGGCCGGCGTCTCGATCGCGACCGCATCCTTCGTGCTCTCGGGCCGCGGCGGACTGCGCTCGGCGGGCTCCGCCGAGACGAAGGCGAAGGTGCGCGCCGCCGCGGAGCAGCTCGGCTACGTCCCCAACCGGCACGCGCAGGCCATGCGCACCGGCCGCGGCGGCGGGATCGTGCTGGCGCTGGGCACTCTGGAGGACCCCTGGGGCGTGCAGCTCGCCACCCGGGTCCGCGACCGGGCCCTGGCGCACGAGCTGTCCACCCTGGTCCTCGCCGACGAGCGCTGGTACGAGTACCTCCTCGGCGCCTCCGCCGACGCCGCCCTCGTCACCAGCATCGACTTCGTCCCCGAGGGGCCCGAGCAGATGCGGCGCCTGGCCGGCTCGACCCAGACGGGGCTGGTGGCGTTCAGCGCACAGATGGAGCCCGAGGGCTTCGACGTGGTCTCCTCCTCGCCGCTGCCCGCCATCGGCAGCGCCTACCAGCGGCTGCGCTCACGGCACGAGCGGGTGCACCTGCTCGCCCCGGAGGTCGACCGGCCCGGCGGCGTCCTCGCCCATCAGCGCACCCGTGCCTTCCTCGAGGCGGCCCGCGCCCACGGCGACGACGCCGAGGCGCTCGTGCACGTCGTGCCCGAGGGCAGCCACGACACCTACCGCGCGGCGCTCGACTGGCTCGCGGGCCCGGACCGGCCGGGCGCGGTCGTCTGCTTCACCGGCTACCAGGCGGTGGCGCTGCAGCTCGCGGCCGAGCGGGCGGGCCTGTCGGTCCCGGACGACCTCGAGTTCGTCGCGATCGGCGACATCCCCGCCGGCTCGGAGTTCTTCGGCCCGATCAGCGTCTACGGCGTCGAGGACGTCTTCTCGCGGCTGGCCGGGATCCTGGTGGACCGGGCGGTGGACCGCACCGACCGGCCCGGGACCAAGCACGTCTTCGACTGGCGCTTCTTCCCCGGCACCACCACGGCCGACGACGCCTGAGCGGTCAGGCGGCCTGCGGCCGGCGCAGCGTCGTCGCGAGCAGCGCCGCGATCGAGCACATCACGCCGCCGGCGACGAAGGCCCAGTTCGCGCCCGAGGCCTGGGCGAGCTCGGCGCCCGCCCCGGACTCCGCCGCGACCGCCGCGCCGAGGGTCAGCAGCGCGATGAACACCGCGGTGCCGAGCGCCCCGGCGAGCTGCTGCAGGGTGTTGAGGATCGCGGACCCGTGGCCGTACAGCTCCTTCGGCAGCGCGCCGAGGGACAGCGCCATCAGCGGCGTCATCACCATGGACATGCCGATCCCGAGCGGCACGTTCAGCGCGATGACCAGACCCTGGGTGGCGTCGCCGTCCAGCAGCAGCATCGACGCCCAGCTCACCAGCGCCATCAGCGCCGCGCCGGGCAGCACCAGCGGCAGCGGGCCGACCCGGTCGTAGAGCGCGCCGACCAACGGCCCGAGCAGCCCCGAGGCCGCCGCTCCGGGCAGCATCGTCAGCCCCACGGCGAGGGTCGACATGCCGAGCGCCCCGGTCATGTACAGCGGCAGCGCCACGACGGTGCCGAGCATCGTGGCGAAGCACAGCAGGATCACCAGCAGGGAGACCAGGTAGGTGCGCACGGTCAGCGGGCGCAGGTCCAGCAGCGGCTCCTGGCCCCGCGCGCGCATCCGCACCTGCCGCGCGGCGAACACCGCGAGGGAGAGCAGGCCCGCGGCGGCGGCGAGCAGCGGCACCAGGCGCGCATGCCCGTCGACGATCGCGCTGATCGAGGCGAGAGCATAGATCACGCCGCCGAAGCCGATCGCGGAGAGCACCACGGAGAGCACGTCCAGGCGCACCGCGCGCGGCTCGGTGTAGTTGCGGATGAACAGCAGCCCGATCACCAGTGCGACCACGATGATCGGCAGCATCATCGCGAACAGGTGGTGCCAGGAGCCGCGGGCGAGGATGGCGCCGGAGATCGTCGGCCCGAGCGCGGGCGCCGCCGAGATCACCACGCCCACCAGACCCATCACCAGGCCGCGGGAGCGCAGCGGGACGAGCGCGAGGACGGTGGTCATCAGCAGCGGCAGCACCATCGCGGTGCCCGCCGCCTGGATCACGCGCGCCCCGAGCAGCACGGGGAAGCTCGGCGCGATGACGGCCAGCGCCGTCCCGGCGAGGAACAGCGCCATCGCCAGGAGGAACACCGAGCGCACCGACAGGCGCGTCATGAGGAAGCCGGTGGTCGGGATGACCACGGCCATGGTGAGCATGAAGCCGGTGGAGAGCCACTGCGCGGTCACGGCGGTGATCGACAGATCCTCCATCAGCACCGGCAGCGCGACCGAGAGCAGCGTCTCGTTGAGGATCATGACGAAGGCGGAGACCACGAGCACGGCGATGATCGGCGTGACCCGGGTCGTCGCGGCGGGCTCGGGGGCGGAGGTCGAGGGGCCGGCGTCCACGGCGGGCAGCTCACCGGTCGGGGTGGGGGAGGGGGCGTGCATGGCTGGCGCGCTTTCGTCGAGTGCGGTCCGACGGGCCGGGACCGGAGGCCACCCGTCGGAGGGGCGGCGGACGAGGTCCGGGCCCGCACCGATCGTCCCATGCGGCCCTGCTTCTCGTCACCGTGATATCAGGGACAGAGGGGCGGCTGGGCAGGGACGATCAGGAGCCTCGGTGCTGCTGCCACCACAGCGCCGCCTGCACGCGGGAGTCCAGGCCCAGCTTCATCAGCGCATGGGAGAGATGGGACTTCACGGTCGTGATCTCGACGAACAGCTCGCGGGCGATCTGCTGGTTCGTCAGCCCCTGCGCGACCAGCGCCAGCACGTCCTCCTCCCGGCCGGTGAGCGCGGGCTCCGGGGTGGCGGGCGCCGGGCCGACGGGCGGGGCCTCGTCGGCTGCGCCGCCCTCCCGGCCCCGCAGCGCCGCGAGCACGGTGCGGGTCGCGGCCGCCGAGAGCACCGCGTCGCCGCGGTGCACGTCCCGCACCGCGGCGAGGATCCGCTGCGGGTCCTCGGACTTCACGAGATAGCCGTCGGCCCCCGCCGCGAGCGCGCCGAGCACGAACTCGTCGAGGTCGAAGCCGGAGATCACCAGCACGCTCGCCCCGGTCTCCCGCAGCCGCGGGGTGATCTCGATGCCGGTCGCCCCGGGCATCCGCACGTCGGTGAGCACCACGTCGGGGCGGTGGGCGCGGGCGGCCTCGAGGGCGGCGGGCCCGTCGGCCGCCTCCGCGACCACGGTGATGTCCGGGGCGGAGCCCAGCAGCGCGACCATCCCCGAGCGCACGGCGGGATGGTCCTCGGCGACAACCACCCGGATCGGAGCGGAGGAGGGGCGGTCGGACGCCGCAGGGGAGGGGGACGGATCGGTCATCGCGGTGAGGCCTCCGTGGCGGTGAGAGTCGTGCCGGTCAGGGGCGGTTCGGCCGGCGGGTCGCCCGATGCGTCGACCGGGAGCACCGCCTCCACGCGCCACCCCGGGGGCCCGTCGGTGCCCGGGACCGGGCCCGAGCTCGCCGTCCCGCCGACCGCGAGCGCCCGGTGCGCGAGGGCCGCACGACCCATTCCGGCCCCCAGCGGCTCCGCACCGTCGCGGCCGTTGACCAGCTCGATCCGCACTGCGCCCTCCCGAATTCCCGCCGTGAGCCGGATCGGCGCTCGGCCGTGACGCACCGCATTGGTCACCGCCTCCGCCCCGATCCGCAGCGCCGCGGCCTGCACCGCGGGCCCCACCCGGGCGGGATCGGTGAGCGCGGGCGCGATCTCGACCTGGGCCGATGGGTCCCGCGCCCGCAGCCGTGCGGCGAGGGAGGGCCAGTCCAGGGTGGCGCTCGGCAGGGTGCCGGTGCCCTCGTCGGCGAGCACCCCGATCATCGAGCGCAGGTCTCGCAGCGCGGCCTGGGCGGAGGAGCGGGAGGCGGTCAGGGAGCTCTCCCGCGCCTCGCGGTCCTCGAGCGAGGCGGCGAGGGAGGAGTGCAGGGCGACGGCGCTGAGATGTCCGGCGATGACGTCGTGCAGGTCGTGGGCGATCGAGCGCCGCTCCGCCTCGACGGCCTGGGCGGCCCGGCTCGCGGCGAGCTCGTGCTCGAGGCCTGCCAGGCGCTCGGCCGCGCCGCGCGCCTCCCGGTGATGGCGCACCTCCCAGCCCCACAGCAGCGGCGTGCTCGCCATCAGCCCCGCGATCATCGCCACGAGGAACACCGCCGGTCCCGGCAGGCCCCCGAGCAGCGCCGCGAGCATCGCGGCCGCTGCGGCGGCGATCGAGATCGCGGTGCAGGTGCGCGCCACCCGTCGCGAGCCGTGCATGACCGGCACGAACAGCGCCTCGAACAGCAGGAAGTAGGCGGAGATCTGCCCGCCGCCGATGATCTCCGCGGTCGCCAGCGGCCCGGCGACGACGAAGGGCACCAGCGGGCGGCTGCGTCGCCAGCACAGGCTCGCGCACGCCGCCAGCAGCAGCGCGACCGAGACCCCGCGCGACCACTGCGCGCCCTCGCCGAGGAACCCTGAGTTCGAGACCCCGGAGAGGGCCAGCCCGACGACGAGCGCCGCATAGATCCCCGCGGTCAGCAGGTCGCGCCCCGTGATGCGCGGCGCACCGACGGCGGCGGTGACGGGGGCGGCGGAGGCGTCGGCGCGGACGTCGGCGGGCATGGGGCGAGCCTACGCGGCCCCGCCCGCCCGGCCCCCGGCCTCCGCCGGGTCTCGTCCCAAGGGAGGAGGACCGGCGCGCTCCCCGCCGCGCACGATGGAGCCATGGACCAGCTCGCCTCCCTCGCCGGCCCGCTCGGGCTCGTGGTGCTCGCCCTCGTCGACTCGACCTCGATGGGCACCCTCGTCATCCCCCTCGTCCTGCTCGTGGTGGGGGAGGGCGGGGCCCGCCGCGTCGCCGGGCGCACGCTGCTGTACCTCGCGGTGATCGGGGTGTTCTACCTGCTGCTCGGCGTGGCACTGCTCGCCGGCTTGCTCCCGCTCATGGAGCGCCTCGGCCACCTGCTCGCGGCCCCGCAGACCATGGTGCTGCTCGCCGCCGCCGGGGCGGCCCTGCTGTGGTGGTCCTTCCGACTCGACCCGAAGGCCATCGCCAAGCGCGGCGGGGACCCGGAGGCGTCCGCGCGGCGATGGACCGCCCGCGCCCGCCGCGCCTCGGGACGGCCCTCCGCGCTGGTCCCCCTCGCCCTCGGAGCGGGCCTGATCGAGGCGGCCTCGATGATCCCCTATCTCGCAGCGCTCGGGATCATCGCGGACATGGGCATCGGCCTGCCCCGCGGGGCGCTCGTGCTCGTCGGCTACTGCGCGGTGATGATCCTGCCGGCGCTCCTGCTGTGCGGTGCGCGGGTGCTGCTGGGGGAGCGCGGCGACCGATTCCTCGAGCGGGTCCACGACGGGGCGGTGCGCCACGCGAGCGGCGCCTTCTCCTGGACGGTGGGGATCATCGGTGTGATCCTGCTGCTGAACACCGCCGGGCCGGCGATCGGCTGGCTGAGCGGGGGCGCGATCGCCTGACCTCGTGCGAGGGCTCTGCGACGAAGAACGGGACATCGCTGTGACCAGCGTATACTCTGCTACCTTGTGGTCATTTCGACCGCAATGCCCGTTTGGTGCGGAGGTGCATCCCGGTGGTCGCAGCGAACGACGACGACGTCGCGCCCCCGGTCGCCGCGAGCCGGGGCGGGGGCGTCGTCCTGGCGCTCAGCAGCCTGGGTGATCCGTGGGGCGTCCAGCTCACCAGCCAGGTGCGCCAGGACGCGCTCTGCACGGGCCTGTCCACCCTGGTCCTCACCGACCCGCGCTGGTACGAGCACCTCCTCGGCGCCGAGGCCGACGCCGCGCTGCTCACCGCGATCGACCTCGAGCAGGACGGCCCGCGCCGCGTGCGCAGCCTCTCCGACCGCACCCGCAGCGGCCTCGTCGCCTTCAGCGCGCAGATGGAGCCCGAGCGCTTCGACGTGGTCAGCTCCAGCCCCGTCCCCGCCGTGCACCACGCCTACGCCCGCCTCCGCGCCCGCCACGACCGCGTCCACCTCCTCGCCCCTGATCTGCGCTCCCGCCCCGGCGGCGTGCTCAGCGTGCCCCGCGTCGCCGCCTTCGTCGACGCCGTCGCCGTCCACGACGACGGCCCGGTCGAGCAGCACATGCGCCTGACCCCGGAGGGAACCCGCGGCACCTTCGAGATCGCCCTGGACTGGCTGAACGGCCCCGACCGCCCCTCCGCCGTCCTCTGCTACACCGGCTACCAGGCCGTCGCGCTCCGCCTCGCCGCGGCGCGGGCCGGGGTGGAGGTCCCGGGGGAGTTCGAGATCATCGCCATCGGCGACGTCCCCGCCGAGGCCGAGCTGCTCGGCCCGATCAGCTACTACGGCGTCGACGACGTCTTCGCGCGCCTGTCCGGGGTGGTCGTGGACCGCGCCGTCGAGCGCGGCGACCGCCCCGGCCGCCTGCACCGCTTCGACTGGGAATACTTCCCCGGCACCACCACCCGCGACGACGAGACCCCCAGGAATCCCGATGACCGCTGAGACCGCCTGCCCCGCACGCACCGACTGGACCCTGCCGGGCCTCGCGCTCGCCGACCTCACCCTCCCCGTCCCGCTGGACCATGCCGACCCCGCCGGGCCCTCGATCGAGCTCTTCGCCCGCCTCGTCACCCGGCCCGGCGGCGAGGACCTCCCCGTCCTCGTCTACCTCCAGGGCGGGCCCGGCTCCGAGGCTCCGAGACCACTGGACCCCGCCTCCCCGCCCTGGCTGCCGCGCGCCCTGCGCGAGCACCGCGTGCTCATGCTCGACCAGCGCGGCACCGGCCGCTCCACCCCCGTCGGCCCCGACGCCCCGCTTCCCGAGGGCGCGATCCCGGGCGCCCGCACCCTGCGCGAGGCGAGCCCCGCCCAGCAGGCCCGCTATCTCGCCTTCTTCCGCGCCGACGCGATCGTCGCGGACGCCGAGCTGCTGCGCGAGGCGCTGGACCTTCCGCGCTGGTCGCTGCTGGGGCAGTCCTTCGGCGGGTTCACCACCCTGCGCTACCTCTCCGCCGCCGCGGGCAGCGTCGAGAAGGCCCTGTTCACGGGCGGTCTCCCCACCGTCGGCCCTCACATGGACCAGGTCTACGCCACGACGTGGGAGGGCATGATCGCCCGCTCCGAGAGGTACTGGGCCCGCTTCCCCGGCGACCGCGACCGCTTCCGCCGCCTGGCCGACGAGGCCGCCGCGGGCCGGCTGCGCGCCCCGGGCGGGAGGCACATCGGCGTCGAGTCCCTGCGCCGTCTCGACCACCTGCTCGGCGCCTCCCAGGGCGCAGAGCGTCTCCACCTCCTGCTGGACCTCGACCCCGCCTCCCCGGCCTTCGCCCACGATCTCGCCGCGGCCCTGCCCTTCTCCGGCCGGAACCCGCTGTACGCGGTGATCCACGAGAGCTGCTGGGCCGACGGGGTCGCCACCCGCTGGGCCGCGGACCGCACCATGCCCGCCGCGGTCGCGGAGGACCCGACGCTCCTGGCCGGCGAGCACATCCACCGCGACCTGTTCGCCGAGGACCCCGAGCTCGCCGTGTGGGCCGAGGCCGCGGACCTGCTCGCCGAGCACGAGTGGCCCCGCCTCTACGACGAGCAGGCCCTGCGCGCGGCCGAGGTGCCCGGCGCCGCCGCCGTCTACTACGACGACGCCTACGTCCCCCGCGAGCACTCGATGACCACCGCCGCGCTGCTGCCCGGCCTGCGCACCTGGGTCACCAGCGAGTACGAGCACAACGGCCTGCGCGCGAGCGGCGAGGGCGTGCTCGACCACCTCCTCGACCTCGCCACGGGGCTCCGCGCCGCCTGACCGTCGGCGCACCCCCGCCCGCACCGCGCCCGCACCGTTCACCCCACCCCGCGCCCGCACCGTTCACCCCACCCCGCCCCCACACCGTTCACCCCACCCCGCACCCACACCGTTCACCTCGCCCCGCACCCGGTCAGCAGAAACGGGACTCCAACGGCACGCCGCGGCGCTGAGCTCCTCGCCGTGCCGCTGGAATCCCCTTTCTGCAGGGGCCCGCCGTTCCTCCCCACGCCGCCCCGTCCACATCTCTCGCCTGCCGGCCCCGTCGCGATCGAGATCCGGGGACGCTCCGGGAATGGATCCGCGCTCCCCGCTCCGCCGACGCCTGCACGTCTGGACCACCGCGGACCTGCGAGGGGCCGGCATCTCCCGGCACCGGCAGCAGCGCCTCGTCGCCGACGGGGCGCTGCGCGGATACGGCGGCGGCTGGTTCGGCACCGCCGAGACCCCGGACGACGTGGCCGGTGCGCTCTTCCGGGGCAATCGCCTGACCTGTCTCTCGGCCGCGCGGATCCTCGGGCTGTGGACGCCGGACCTCGGTCCCGATGTGCACGAGACTTCCCGCCGCCCCACGAGGGGGGGAGCATGACGGGGTCGTCTCGAGGCATCGTCCGGTGATTCGCCGCTGGCCGGATGACGAGCCGGTGCTGCCGCTGGAGGTGGCCCTCTCCCACGCCCTCACCTGCCTTGATGCCGACTCCGCTGCGGTGCTCCTCGAATCGGCCCTCGAGCGCCGGCTGCTCGTCCCCTCGCAGGTCGACCTCCTGCTCGCCGAGGCACCCGCCCGTCGACGGCGTGCGATCGGTCGGGTCAGCGCGCTCGCGGGCTCCGGGTCCGAGACCCGGGTGCGTCGGTACCTCGAGCGGCGCGGGGTGCGCGTGCGGGAGCAGGTGGCCGTGTTCGAGGGAGGGCGGGTGGATCTGCTGGTCGGCGACCGTCTCGTCATCGAGTGCGACAGCGTCCGTCACCACGTAGAGCGGTCCCGGTACTACGCGGACCGGTCGAGGGATCGGGCAGCCCTGATCGAAGGCTGCCTGGTGCTGCGGCTGACCTGGGAGGACATCTGGCTCCGCTGGGAGGAGACCACGGGAGCGCTGGACACGCTGATCAGGCGGCGCGTGCATCGTGGGCAGCGCATCGGCGGGGCCGGCCTGCAGGAAGGGGACTCTCACGGCACGCCGCGGCGCTGAGCTCCTCGCCGTGCCGCTGGAGTCCCCATTCTGCCGACGCCACCCCGCCGGGCTCCTCGCCGTGCCGCTGCACGCCCGATCCTCCGACGCCGCCTCTGTGATCTCCCGCACGCCGTCCAGGAGTCTGCCCAGGCGACGACTTCTCGTCAGCCACACAAAACAACCACTGGTCAAGATCTGGTCGACGTATTAGAAGGCGTCCACTAATGATGTCCGGCACGGCCACGCCACGATCCCGCACAGCAGCGCGGACGGCGGGCCTCGGCCAGACGAAGGAGTCCGCGTGAGCACACAGGCGCCCGCCCCGGGATTCGCCCCCGACCCGACGATCGACCCCGTCGGCAGCCCGAACCTGATCGGCCCGAAGCTGCCGATCCCGCATCTCGGGATCGCCTTCGACAAGCCGCGCCCCTGGTGGTTCGTGCTCGGGATCATGCTGGGCCAGCTCGGCATCTTCATCGCCCTGATGGGGCCGGCGACCGTGTCGATCCAGATCAAGGCGAGCCAGCTCGCGAGCAGCCCGGCGGAGGCCGCCTCGATCACCGCCTTCGCCGTCGCGCCCGGGGCGCTGGCCGCGGTCATCTTCAATGCCCTCGGCGGCCGCATCTCCGACCGCTCCACCAGCCGCTTCGGCCGCCGTCGCCCCTGGCTGATCGTCGGCGCCCTCGGCATGCTCGTCGGCCTCGCCCTGATCGCCCTGGCCCCCGGTGCGGCGCTGATGGCAGTGGGCTGGTTCCTCGCCCAGGCCGCCGGCAACCTGGCGCTCGCCGCCTACGTCGCCTCGATCGCCGATCAGCTCTCGCCCGCGCAGTACGGCCGCGCCTCCGGCCTGGTCGGCATCGCCGGCAACCTCGCCGTCATGATCGCGACCTGGCTCGCCTCCGCCTTCGCCGGGAACATGCTCGCCCTGTTCCTGGGCCCGGGTCTGATCGGCATGGTCCTCGTGCTGATCTTCGCGTTCATGCTCCCCGAGCCCGTGCTGCGCGAGAACCGCCTGCCCTTCAATCTGCGCGAGCTCGTCCTCACCTTCTGGCGCAACCCCGTGAAGTTCCCCGACTTCGGTCTCGCCTGGGGCGGGCGCTTCACGATCATCCTCGCCTCCTACATGTTCACCACCTTCCGGCTGCTGTACATGGAGAACCACCTCGGGCTCGACGCCGGCTCCGCGACCCTGGCCGTCGCCACCGGCGTGACCATCTACACCGTCACCTCGATGGTCGCGAGCCTGCTGGCCGGCTGGCTCTCGGACCTGCTGGGCCGGCGCAAGATCCTCGTCGCCGCCTCGATCCTCATCTTCGGCCTGGCCACCTACCTGCTCCTGCACGCCGACACCGTCACCGCCTTCTACGTGGTCGAGGCGATCATGGGCCTCGCGTACGGCACCTACATCGCCGTCGACCTCGCACTCGTCCTCGAGGTGCTGCCCGACCGCGAGCAGGCCGGGAAGGACATGGGCGTGTTCAACATCGCCAACGCCCTCCCGCAGTCCCTCGCCCCCGCCTTCGGCGGCTTCCTGCTGGCGAACCTCGGCGGCGGCACCGACTTCACGGCGCTGCTGGTCGCCGCGCTGGTCGCCGCAGTGATCGGTGCCGTGCTGACGATGTTCATCCGCGGCGTGAAGTGACGGCCGGCCTCTGAGGGCGGGGCTCCTCCCGGCTCGTGGAACACTGTCCTTCGACCCTCTCGAAGGAGCGCCATGAGCACGACGGAGCCCCGCCCCGGCCGCCGACGACCCGGCAGGCCCCGCGGCCAGGACTCCTCCGTGGTGCGCGAGGCGGCGCTGGGCGCCGCGATCGACCTCATCGCCGAGCACGGCTACGCCGCCACCTCCATGGCGCAGGTCGCCGAGGCCGCCGGGATCTCCCCCTCCGGCCTCGCCCACCACTTCCCCTCGAAGGCCGCGCTGCTGGGCGCAGTCCTCGACCATCGCGACTCCATCGACACCCTCCCCGCTGCGGAGGGCGCCGGTGCCTGGGCCGTCTTCGACGGGCTGGTCGAGCTGGCCCGCGTCAACGCCGGACGCCGCCAGCTCGTCGCCCTGTACACCACCGTGATCGGGGAGGCCGTCGGCCCGGACCATCCGGCCCACGACTGGATGCTCCGCCACTTCGAGGTCTCGCTCGCCCTGCTCGAGGATGCCGTGCGCGAGGGGCAGCGCACCGGCGAGATCGCGGCCGACGCCCCGCCCGGCCATCTCGCCCGCACCACCATCTCCCTGATGGACGGGCTCCAGGTGCAGTGGCTCGTGGACCCCTCGGTGGACATGCCCGCCGAGCTCCACCTCCACGTCGCGGAGCTCAAGCGCCGCTGGGGGACGGGCCCCGCCGAGCTCTCCTGACACCTGCCTCGGACCTCCCCGAATCGGTTGTGACCCGCACCGCGCCCCGGTAGCGTGGTTGATCGCGCCTGTGCGCCACGATCCGACGACGACGACGGAGGTCCCCCGTGAACCCTGCACCCTCGCCCCATCCCGCCGCGCAGTCGGCCCGACCGGGGCGACGCCGCGTGCTCGCCTCCCTCGGCGCGCTCCCCGCCGGCGCCGTCCTCGCCGGCGCCGCCTCCCCCCAGGCCGCCCCCTCCCGGGGGAAGAGGGTCGACGGGGACTTCCGCCTGGGCGTCGAGAACCTCCTCGAGCCCGCCGCCCTCGAGACCCTGCGCGACCAGCGCGTCGGCCTGATCACGAATCCCACCGGCGCGGACCGCGCGCTGCGCTCCACGATCGACCTCCTGGTCGAGGCGCAGGGCACCGGCGCCTTCACCATGACCGCCCTGTTCGGGCCCGAGCACGGGGTGCGCGGGGCCGAGCCCGCCGGTGGCGCCGTCGGCGACTACATCGACGAGAAGACCGGACTGCCGGTCCGCTCCCTGTACGGCGCGACCCAGAAGCCCACCCCGGAGATGCTCGCCGACGTCGACGTGCTCGTCTTCGACATCCAGGACATCGGCGCCCGCTTCTACACCTATATCTGGACCCTCTACTACGCGATGCAGGCCGCGGGCGAGAACGACAAGCGGTTCGTGGTGCTGGACCGGCCGAACCCGCTGGGCACCGACATCGAGGGGTTCGTGCTCGAGCCGGAGCTGTCCTCCTTCGTGGGGCTGCGCGAGATCCCCCAGACCCACGGCCTCACCGTCGGCGAGCTCGCCCGCCTGTTCAACGGCGAGTTCCTGAACGGCGAGGTCACCCTCGAGGTGGTCGAGATGAGCGGCTACGACCCGGAGGCGCCGCCCGTCCAGGAGCTGCCCTGGGTGCTGCCCTCCCCGAACATCCCCACCCCGGACACAGCCGTGGTCTACGCCGGCACGGGGCTGATCGAGTCGCTGAACATCTCCGAGGGCCGCGGCACGACCACGCCCTTCCTCTGGTTCGGCGCCCCCTTCATCACCGAGGCCCAGGTCGACCAGATCATGGAGACCCTCCGCGCCGCCGAGCTGCCCGGCGTGCTCTACCGGCCGATGTTCGCCACCCCCACCACCTCCAAGCACGCGGGCGTCTTCTGCGGCGGCCTGCAGCTGCACGTCACCGATGCCGCCGCCTACGAGCCCGTCCGCACCGGCATCCACGTGATCGCCGCGCTGCTGCGCACGGTGGAGGAGGTCGACTGGCGCGAGGGCGAGGACTGCCGCACCGAGGACGACGTGTGCTGGATCGACAAGCTCACCGGCACCAAGCGCACCCGTCAGATGCTCGAGGACGGCGAATCCCCCGAGGCGATCGTCGCGGCCTGGCGCCGCGAGGCGAGGCGCTTCGAGGTCACCACCAAGCGCTACCGCCTGTACTGATCACGCCGACGTCCCGAGAACCCCAGGAGATCCCCATGTCATCCCTCTCCCGCCGCGCCTTCGCCGCGGCCCTCGCCGGCACCGGCGCCGCTGTCGCCCTGCCCGTCGCCGCCCAGGCCGCGCCCTCGAAGGGGCATGCCGACCGGATCGAGGAGATCCTCGCCGGCATGAGCGTCGAGCAGAAGATCGGCCAGCTCTTCGTCGCCGTCGGCTACGGCTCCCGCGCCGACCAGACGCACGCCTCGAACACCTCCACCACCGGCGTGGACACGATCGCGGAGATCGTCCGCACCCACCACGTGGGCGGGCTGATCTACTTCGTGTGGAGCGAGAACCTCCAGAGCATCGAGCAGGTCGCGACGCTCTCCAACGACGCGCAGGACGCGGCGCTCGAGAGCGGCGGGGTCCCGCTGATCATCAGCGCCGACGAGGAGCGCGGCGTCGTCTACCGCCTGCCCGCCCCCGCGACCCCGCTTCCCGGGCAGATGGCGCTCGGGGCGACCGGCTCCCGCGCCCATGCCCGCAAGGCGGGGGAGATCGTCGGCGGCGAGATGCGCGCCGCCGGCCTCCACCAGGCCTTCTCCCCGGTGGTCGACGTGAACGTCGAGGCGCAGAACCCCGTGATCGGGGTGCGCTCCCTCGGCGCCGACCCCCGCGCGGTCTCCCGCCTCGCCGTCGCCCAGATCAAGGGCCTGCAGGGCGCGGACTGCTCCGCCGCCGCCAAGCACTTCCCCGGCCACGGCGACACCGCGACCGACTCCCACCTGGGCCTGCCGGTCATCGACCACACCCGCGAGGAGCTCGACACCCTCGACCTGCCGCCATTCGTCGCCGCGATCGAGGAGGGCATCGACTCGATCATGACCGCGCACATCGTGGTGCCCGTGCTCGACGACTCCGGCGTCCCCGCCACGCTCTCCCGCCCGATCCTCACCGGGCTGCTGCGCGAGGAGCTCGGCTTCGAGGGCGTGATCGTCACGGACTCCCTCGCGATGGAGGGCGTGCGCACCCTGTTCGGCGACGACCGCGTCCCGGTCGAGGCGATCCTCGCCGGCGCCGACCAGATGCTCATGCCGCCGGACCTCGTCGTCGCGATCGGCGGGGTGCGCGACGCGGTCGCGAGCGGGGAGATCACCGAGGAGCGGCTGGATCAGTCGGTGCGGCGCATCCTGGCCCAGAAGCTGCGCCGCGGCCTGTTCGACGACGTGCACGTGGACGCCGCCCGGGCCGAGGGCGCGATCGGCACCTCCCGTGCGCTCGCGACCGCGGAGCGCATCGCCGAGGACTCGATCACCCTGATCACCGCCGAGGACGGCGCGCTCCCGCTCGCGGACGGAGCGACGGTGCTGGTCACCGGCTCCGCCACCGCGGCGAAGCTCGAGGTGGTGGTCGACGCGCTGACCTCGCTGGGCCATGCCGCGACAGCGCTCGCCGGCGCGACGCCCGAGCAGGCCGCCGAGGCCGCGTCCGCGGTCGACGCGGTCCTCGTGCTCACCTCGTCCTCCGGCTTCACCACCCCGGCCGCCCAGGTCGCACTGGTCGAGGCGCTCGCCGCGACCGGCACGCCCGTCGTGCACGCCTCCTTGCGCAATCCCTACGACGTGGTGCACGTGGGGGAGGTGGCCGCCTCGCTCGCGGCCTACGGCAACGCCGACGCCTCCCTGCGCGCGCTCGCCGGCGTGCTCGCGGGCGAGGTCAAGGCGCGGGGGAAGCTGCCGGTCGCGATCCCCACGGCCGACGGGACGGGGGAGGCCTTCCCGCTCGGCCACTGGCTCGGCTGAATCACGCTCCCGACTGCAGGATCGGGACTCCAGCGGCACGGCGCGGCGCTGAGCCTCAGCGCGTGCCGCTGGAGGCCCCCTTCTGCTGATCCATCGTGTCCGCGGCCTCGCCGTGCGCCCGCGCCTCGGCGGCCTCGCGGGCAAGGCGCCGGCGGCGGGCCTTCACCCAGCCGGAGGTGAACACCGCCCCGGTCACCGCCAGCACCACGCCCATCACCGCGATCACCACGGTGAAGGTCGCCTCCAGGGAGGCCAGTGAGATCAGCGCCGAGGAGGTGATGATCCCGAGCGCGTTCGCGGTGCGCAGCAGGGCGAACACCTCGGCGCGGTGCTCGGGGGCGACGAGACGGTCCAGCACCAGGGAGTAGTAGGTCGCCAGCGGTGCGAGCACCGCGCCGACCAGCAGCGCGCCGATGACGGTCGCCACGGCGGAGTGACCGAGTCCCACCACGGCGACGCCGAGCGCGGTCACGCCCAGCCACACCAGCACGGTGCGGCGGCGCGGCTCGCGGTTGTGGATGCTCACCCACACGCCGCCCGCGACCGAGGTCACGCAGATCGCGACGGGGAACAGTGCACCCCAGGCAGCCGGCATGCCGAAGGAGACCGCGAGGGAGACCGCACCGATCTCGATCGCGGCGATCGAGGCGGCGCTCGCCCCGCCGCACACCAGCCACAGCACGATCATCGGGCTCAGGCGCAGCGCGCTGCCGCGCTGTTCGGGGCCGGGCGCGGTGGCCGAGGGGATCGACGGCAGCAGGAGCAGCGGCGCCGCGCCCAGCAGCACCATCGCCCAGGCGGCGAGCTGCGGGGAGATCCCGCCGAGAGCGGCGGCGATCACCGGCGAGGCCACGAAGGTGACCTCGTTCAGCGTGGCCGCGATGCCAAGGGCGCGGGGCAGTCGGCTGGCGGGCACGAGGTGGTTGAGCACCGAGCGCAGCGTGCCGTAGGCCGCGCCGTTGACGAGTCCCGCGAGCGCCGCACCCGCGACGACCAGGGCGAAGGGGGCGCCGATCCCGGCGAGCACCGCGATCGCGATCAGCGCGAGCGTGCGCAGGCCGATGAGCGCGCGGACGAAGGGGACCGGGGCGAAGCGTCGGCCGAGCCGGGAGAGCGGGACCGCGCCGAGGACCTGCGCGATCGTCATCGCGAGCATCATCGCGGCGCCGGCAGAGGCGCTGCCGGTCAGCGGCAGGGCGATGAGGGAGAAGGCGATGGGCGCGGCGGCCTGCGGCACCGCGAAGGTCCCGTACGAGCCGAACCAGCGCAGCAGACGGGACTCGGGCCGGACGGTCGCGGGGGTCGCGGGCGCGGGAGCGGGCGCGGTCATTGGGAACCTCCTTCGGGGCGCAGGGGAGAGGGGGCGGCGGGGCGCACCGGCCGCTCCTGCGCAACATAGTGCGCAACGCCGAGGGTGCGCAATATAGTTCCCGTCACCCCGGTCGGCGATAGGCTTCCGGGCACGGAACGCCCGAGCGACCAGGAGGCCCCGATGAGCGGTGGGATGCGCCCAGCCGTGGTCGAGCGGCTCGGCGAGCGGATCCGCGCCGCCCGCCAGGAGCTGGACCTCTCCGTCGGCGCGCTCGCCGAGGCCAGCGAGGTCTCCCGCCGCATGCTCACCCAGATCGAGCTCGGCCAGGCGAACCCCTCCGTCGCGATCCTCGACCGCATCGCCGCCGGGCTCGGCACCACCTTCGCCGCGCTGATGGGCGTCGGCGCCGACGACGCCCCCGACGGCGTGGAGATCTGGTCCACCGACGCCGGCAGCTGGGCGGTGCTGCTGGGCGCCGTGGACACCGACGCAATGTCGGTCGAGACCTGGAAGTGGAAGCTGCTGGGGGAGGACAGCTACGAGGGCGGCTCCGGCATCGCCCTGCCCGGCATCATGCACCACGTCATCGAGGGCGCCCTCGAGATCGACGACGCCGACGGGCTGCAGGTGATCGAGGCCGGCGGTTCCGCGCGGATCGCCTCCCCCGGCCCCTACCGCTACCGCGCCCGCGACGCGCAGGCGGCCGTGTTCTTCTCCGTCGCCCTGCTGCCGCGGCCCGGGCGGGGCTGAGCCGATCACCGGCGGCGGCCGGGGCAGGGGAGGGCTCACGATCCGCCCGCTGGAGAGCCGCGCCGAGGCATGATGGAGGCAGACGAAAGGAGGCGCGATGGCCGGCACGATCTGGACGATCGGGCATTGGACCTGCCCCGAGGAGGTCGTGCTCGAGACCCTCCGCAGCGCGGAGATCGACGAGCTGGTCGACGTGCGCCGCCTCCCCGGCTCCCGCCGCAGCCCCCAGTTCGACGCCGAGGAGATGACCCGCTGGCTGGGTGAGGCGGGCATCCGCTACCGGCGCCTGGCCGAGCTCACCGGGCGCCGTCCGAAACAGCGGGACGTGGACCCGGAGCTGAACGCGGGCTGGCAGAACACGAGCTTCCGCAACTACGCCGACCACACCCTCGGCGAGGAGTACGAGGCCGGGATCGCGCAGCTCACCGCGCTCGCCGCGGAGCATCACGTGGCAGTGATGTGCGGTGAGCCGATGCCCTGGCGCTGCCACCGGCTGCTGATCTCGAACACCCTCGTCGCACGCGGCTGGGAGGTCGTGCACCTGCGCGCCGGCGCCGCCCCCGTCGAGCACGAGCTGGGCGCCTGGGGCGCCCGTCCCGTCGTCCGCGAGGACGGCACCGTGATCTATCCACCGGAAGCACAGGAGGAAGCATGAGCACCGAGTTCGCCGTCGGCGACCACGTCAGCTGGAACTCCGAGGCCGGCCGTGTGAGCGGCACGATCACGAAGGTCCACACCGCAGATTTCGACTACAAGGGGCATCGACGCCGCGCGAGCCAGGACGAGCCGCAGTACGAGATCGAGAGCGACCGCACCGACCATGTCGCCGCGCACAAGGGCTCGGCGCTGAGGAAGGTCGAGAGCTGACCGCCACGAAGGGCGGCATCACTCGCTCCCCGGGGCGAACTCTCGATCACCGACTCCGCCGAAGCGCTCACCCTCGAGCTGTCCGACGAGGAGCGCGCCGAGCTCGACCGCATCATCGCCTGAGGGTCGCCGGGTGACCTGAGGGATATCACCTCGCGTCCGGACGGCGGTGAGCGTACCGTGGCACCCGTCCACGCACGGAGAGGAGTCGGCATGCCCACCGCGCATGCAGGGAGCGAGGCGGCCCGAGCGGCCTGCTCGGTCTGAGCCCGCGCGCCCTCGAGCGCGCCGCGATGACCACCCCCGACCCCAGCACGCCCCGACGCGGGAGCGTGCCCTCTGCGAGGACCCCGAATGAACACCCTCACCGAATCCCAGCTCCGCGACGCCTTCGTCAACGCCTCCAAGGGCGAGGCGAAGCGCGCGATGACCCCCGACCTCGACCAGATCGACTTCTCCCGCCTCGACTACTTCGGCTGGCAGGACGCGAAGAAGCCGCGCCATCACTACGTCGCCCTCGAGCTCGACGGGGAGGTCGCGGTGCTGCTGCTGCGCGGCCCGGACAACCCCCCGGCGAAGAAGATGCTGTGCGCGTGGTGCGAGGACATCGTCGACGGCGTGCACGCGGCGAGCTTCGTCGCCCCGCTCGCCGGCGCGCCCGGCCGACGCGGCAACACCGTCGGCACCGCGATCTGCGCGGACTTCCGCTGCTCGCGCAACGTGCGCCGGGAGCCGAGCTCCTTCGAGCTCCGCTCGGAGGATCCGGCGCTGCTGGCGTATCACCGCGAGCAGAGGATCGCCGGACTCCAGGAGCGCTCGACCGCCTTCGTGCGCACGGTCATCGAGCGGAGCTGACCCCCACCACGACGTCCGCCCGGTCGCGGGTCGCCGCGACCAGGCGGGCGTTGTCCTCGTCCGGCCCGAGCGCCCAGTCCCGCGCCGCAGGCGGCGGCTTCCCGAAGCGCTCGTGCCGAGCGATCAGCCGCTCGCGCCGCAGCTCCTCCGGCACCTCGACGAACCAGCAGGCATCCAGCATCGTCCGGACCTGCGCGAACGGCCCGTCCTCGAGCAGCAGGTAATTCCCCTCGGTGATCACCAGCGGCACCTCGGCGCGCACCTCGATCGCCCCGGCGAGCGGCTGCTCGAGCTCCCGCTCGAACATCGGCGCCCACACCGGCGCATCCTGCGGCCGGGCGGTGCGCAGGCGCTGCAGCAGCGCCGCATAGCCGCCGGCGTCGAAGGTGTCCGGCGCGCCCTTCCGCGCGAGCCGCCCCAGGCGCGCGAGGGCGACGTCGGCGAGGTGGAAGCCGTCCATCGGCACCAGCACCGCCTGCGTGCCGAGCTGCTCGGCGAGCCGCGCGGCGAGGGTGGACTTCCCCGCCCCGGGCGCTCCGGCGATGCCCAGCATCCGTCGGCTCCCGCTGCGCAGCGCCTCGTCCAGCAGGGCCCGCGCCGCGTCGACCGCCCGCTCGACGCTCAGCTCAGTGTGCATCGACCGGCTACCCATCGGCTGCTCCGAGCTCCACCTCGACCACCTCGCCGCGCAGCGGCAGATGGATCAGCACGCGCGACGGCGCAATCCCCGCCGCCGCAAGAGCCTGCGCATAGGTCGCCATCTGCCCCAGATACTTCTCCCGCACGTGCTCCACCGGGTGGTCCCCGGGGTAGCTCTTGTGGTCCACCAGCACCACCTGCCCGTCCGGCAGGCGCAGCAGCGTGTCGATCCAGCCCTCCATCACCTGGTCGTCCTCGTTCCACCAGGTGATCGGCTGCTCGGTGAGCTCCTCCGCGCCGGGCAGCTCCGCGGCGAGGAACCCTGCCCAGGCCTCGCCCGCCTCGATCAGCACCGACGGCTCGACGGCCCGGGCGACCGCCCATCGCTCGACGAGCCGCGCCGCGGCCGCCCGGCGCTGCGCGTCATCGAGGTGCGCGAGCGGCATCGCGAGATAGGCGTGGATCGCCTCGCCGACGCGCTCCCACTGCGGGCCGCCGCCGGTGACGAGGCGCCGCCCGATCCGTCGCGGCTCCGAGACCGTCCCGGCGACGCCCTCGGAGCCCACACCGGAGGCCTGGAAGCGGGCGGCGACATGCGCCTCTCGCGGCCGCGCGCCGACGAGATCGCTCGCCGCGAGAGCACTTCGCCGAGCATCGAAGCGTTCCGCCCCCTCCACGAGAACCCCGGCGGGGGCCCGCACCACGGCGGGCAGCACCCCTCCGTCCCGCACCGCGATCCCGTCGCCGCCGACGCTCCAGGACAGCAGGGGCGAGGCATCCTCGTGCGCCGCGGGCACGAGCATGTCCAGCACCGGCGCCGAGCCGTCGCCGCTGAGCACGGTGACGTCGGCGGCGCGGGTGAGGGCGACGTACTGCAGGCGCCCGGACTCCTCCCGCTCCCGGTCCGTGCGCCGCAGCGCATGCGCGGAGGCGGAGAGCCCCTCCTGCAGCGCTACCTGCGAGGTCAGCAGCGCGGGCCAGTAGCGCGGCGTCCGTCCCGCGAGCGGCGCGGAGACATCCAGCTCCACCGCCGGCACCACGAAGGCGCCCGAGGTCTGCGACCGCTCGCTCGGGTCGTGGTCGAGCATGACCACGACGTGCGGCCACTCCAGACCCTTCGCGCCGTGGATCGTGCCCACCCACACCGTGTCCGGGGTGCCGGTGAGGTCGGGGCCGCGGTCGACCGCGTCCACCGCGATCCGCAGCCCGGTCAGCGTGACCGGGGCGGAGTCCGCGCGGGCCCGGTCCGCGTACTGACCGGCCACGGCGCGCAGCGCGTCGAGGGTGCGCAGGCGCTGGTCGGGGGCGGGCCAGGCACGGATCCGCTCGGGCAGGTCGAGCGCGTCCACGAGCGCGGTGATCATCTCGACGGGGGAGAGGGAGATGCACTGCTCGCGCAGGTCGCGGAGCCCGTCCAGCACCGGGTCACGCCACCACTGGTCGAACAGCCCCTTCCGCGCCTCCCGGTCGGGCCGGGCGGCGAGGTCCGCGAACCAGGTCCGGTGCGCGGCGTGGTCCGGGAGCAGGTCCACCAGCTCGGTGAGGGCGAGGGTGTCGCTGAGGTCAAGGGTGACCGCGAGCGCGGCGCGGACAAGGCGTCCCTCGCGGGTGGCGAGGATCGGCCGGCCCTCGCCGGAGGCGGGGATGCCCCGCTCGGTGAGCGCGGCGATGACGTCCTGGGCCCGACGGTTCGAGCGGACCAGCACGGCGACGTCGGCGGGGGAGGTGCCCGGTTCGCGCAGCAGCTCCAGCACCCCGTCGGCGATCGCGGTCGCGTGCTGCGGGTAGGTGAGCTTCTTCGGCACCTCCGGCACCCAGGCCTCGAGCCGCCCGGGACGGTGCCCCGTCTCGCTCCGACGCGCCACCGCCTCCGGGGCCGCGGTGGTCACCACGCGCTCGCGCGGCAGGTCGGGGAACACCTGCGGGAACACCGCGGTGACGAGGTCGAGCACCGGCTCCTGCGAGCGCCAGGAGTGCTTGAGGTCCAGCACCTCCGCGTCCCCGAGCCCGGCGGTGCCCGCCTCGATCCGCTCGATGATCCCGAGCATGAGGGAGGGGTCCGCGTCGCGGAAGCCGTAGATCGCCTGCTTCGGGTCGCCCACCCAGATCTTGTCGTCGATCAGCTGGGACAGCTCGAGGAACAGGGCGAGCTGCACGGGGGAGGTGTCCTGGAACTCGTCGACGGCCAGGAGGTGGAAGCGGTCGCGGATCACCTCGCGGGCCCGTCCGCTGCTGCGCACCAGCTCGAGGGTGCGCACCTCCTGGTCGATGAAGTCGATCAGCCCCAGCTCGTCCTTGAAGCGCTGGTACGCCTCGAGGGACTCGGCGGCGGTGTCCATGACCAGCGCGATCAGGGCGCGCACGTCCTCCTGCAGGGCCGGGTTCGCCAGCAGCTCCTCGGCGATCCTCGACGCGACCCCGATCAGGGCGAGGTCCACGTCCTTGCTGTACACGTACCCCTTCGCATCGGGGTCCCCGGCCTTGCCCTCCGCGACCTTGGCGACCTTGGCCCACACGCTCCACGGCGCTCGCTCGAGCCGCGCCACGTCCCGCAGCAGGCCGTCGAGGGTCTTGAGGCGCTTGCGCACGGTGCCCGCGCCCTTCTCCGTGAACGGCCCGTCCCCGGCCTCGGAGCTGCGCACCTGCGCCCACAGCCCCTGCACCGCGGCGGCGAGCTCGGACCGCCACGCCTCGCGCCGATCCGCCTCCGCGGCCTCCGGCAGCGCCGCCGCCCGGTACTCCTCGAACGACGCCTCCGCTGCGCGGCGCAGCGCCTCCGCATCGAGCAGGTTCGTCCGGGCCCGACCGGCGAGGTCCCGCACATGGCCCCGCCACGAGGGGGAGGCGCCCCAGGAGATCTCGGGCTCCTCCTCGCCGTCGTGCTCGGTGCGGGCCAGGAGGTCCGCGGCCCGGGCCCCGGCCTCCGCGGCGGTCTCGTCGATCGCGGCGCGGAAGGCGGCCTTCTGCCGGTCCTCGTCGAGCACCTGCACGTCGGGCGAGATGCCGGCGTCGAGCGCGAACTCCCGCAGCAGCTCCCCGGAGACGGAGTTGACGGTGCTGATCAGGGCGCTGTCCACGGCGCGGGCGGCGTCGACCTGCCCGGTCTCGAGCAGGGTGCGGCGCACCCGGTCGCGCAGCTCGGCGGCGGCCTTGGTGGTGAAGGTCGTCGCGATGAGCTGCGAGGGGTCGAGCCCGCGGGCGATCCGGTCGGCGATCTGGTGGGTGAGGGTGTGGGTCTTCCCGGAGCCGGCCGAGGCGTTGATCAGGGTGAAGGTCGAGGTCATCGGATCGCTCCCGTCGTCCCGCACAGCTGTGCGTGCTCGCTGGTCCCGCAGTGCTCCTCGACGAGGAGCCCGCCGGCCTCCCGCTCGGCCGCGCGCGCCTTCGTGAGCGCGCTCGACCTCGCCGACCAGCTCGCCGAGGCGTCCAGACCCGTCCGCTCCTGCAGCTCCCGGCAGCCGCAGCGGATCCGTCCGTCGGCGACCTCGTCGAGCCGTGCGGTGACGGCGGCGAGCATGCGCCGCCAGGCCTCGCCGGTGTCCATCGGGGCGCGGTCGTGGGGGTCCAGCGCCGGATCGGCGGAGACGAACTCGCCGCTGCGCAGCAGGAAGTAGCCGACGTCGGCGGGCTGCTCGCCAGGGTGCTCCTGCGCGAGGGCCCAGGCGTAGGAGGCGAGCTGGATCGCCTCGGAGGTGTCGAAGAGGTCGCCGTAGCGGCTGCGGCTGCGGGACCACTTCAGGTCCAGCACGGTGCGCCGCCCGTCGGCCGCGATCGCGTCGACGTCGCGGCTGCCCACGAAGGGCACGGTCCGCTCGCCGTCGGCCAGCATCAGCGTCAGCGGGAGCTCGAAGCGGGTCTCGGTCCCGGTGATCCGCAGTCCTGCGGCGGCGGCCCCGGAGAACAGCGCCCCGACCGAGCGCACGGCCCGGTCGCGCACGTCCTCCCGCGCGGCCGCGCGTCCGGGCAGGTCGAGCTCGGAGGCGAGCTGGGGCACCAGGCGGTCCAGCACCTCACCGATCTCCTCGGCCGACGGGGCGTCGAGCGGGGTCCCGCCGAGGCCCGGGTCGTAGCGCTTCTCGACCAGCGTCTCGACCACGGCATGGACGAGGGTGCCGATCATCCGCGCCCCCGTCGGCAGCACCGCGACGTCGGCGGGCCGCACGTCCAGCGCGTACTCGAGCGCCCAGTGGTGCGGGCAGGCGAGCAGCGAGGAGACCTGGGTGAAGGACAGCTTCCGCGGCAGCAGGTGCGGGGCCGGCGCGATCCGGTGCTCCGTCGGCGGCGCGGCGGGCTCCTCCTCCTGCGGAGGTGCCACGACCTCCAGCGACCTCCCCGCGAGCGTCCACCGTCCGTCCTCGATCAGCTCCTCGGGCCGCAGCCGGTCACCCGCGCCGAGATGCGCGAGCAGGCCGCTCGGCCCCGGCACCTCCTCGAGCCGCCTCCCGGGCAGCACGACGACGATCTCCTCGGCCCGCCGCAGACCCCGCAGCGCGGCATCGACCTGCAGGGCCGCATGCTGCGCGGGGGAGAGCACGCGCCCCCCGCCCGCTGCGAGCGCGGCGATCTCGGCCGGGTCCCAGCGCTGCGTGCGCGGGGCGTCGTCGGAGCTCGGCCCCCACCACAGCACGGCGCCGCCGCGCACCTGGGCGGGAGAGGTCGTGACCTGCCGATCCGACACCTCGCGCACCGCGCGCGGCGAGGGACCGGAGCCGCCGCAGCTGTCGATGACCTGCTGCAGCGTGCGCCGGGTGAGGGGCGCCTCGGGGGCGAGCATGCCGAGCACCCGCTGCAGCACCTGCACCTGGGTGAGACTCGCCAGGAGATCCCCGTCCCCGCGCCCGACGGCGCGCAGCCGCTCCGCGAGCCAGTCCAGCCGCTCGGCGATCGCGCGAGGCCGAAGAGCATCACCCGGCAGCGGATCGCGGACCAGCCGGTCGATCACCCGGGCCGCCTCGATCGCGCGCTCGTGCCCGCGCTCGCCGATCCGGGAGAGCGCCGCGCGCCAGGCCGGTCCGCCGACGCCGGGCTCGGCGCCGAGGGCGCGCAGCAGCTCGCGCCGGGCGAGCGCAGGCACGAGGCCGACGGGCTCCGACTCCGCCTCGGCGCCGGGCAGCACCCGCAGGTCCAGCAGCGCCGCGAGCTGGTGCACGTCCACGGGCGCGGTCGCGACGTCCAGGAACAGGCCGAGGACCTGGTGGTGGGCCCGGTCACGGGAGGGGCCGACGGCGCCGATCGCGGGCATGCCCCGCCGGTGCAGCGCACGATCCAGCACGTCCGTGTCCGCCGAGGCGAGCACCGCGGCGGCGGAATCCGCGGCGAGGAACCGTGCGGCGGCATCCGCCGCCGTCCACTCGTCCAGCGCCTCGACGACACTCACCCGCGGCGTCCCCTCGCGCGCGGCGGCAACCGCCACCAGCCGCACCCCCGCCGCCTCCAGCAGCCCCAGCAGGCGCGGCCACATCCCCGGCAGCGCCTCCGGCTCCTCCGCGAGGACCATCTCCTCGATCCCGAGCGGCCAGGCCCCGCCCGCCTCCTCGAGCAGCTCCACGATCTCGTGCAGGTCGTCCCCGCCCGACGGGGCGAGCGTCCCGGCCACGCCGACCTCCGCGACCCGCTCCAGTTCCCGCAGCGTCGCGAGCCGCTCCGGCAGCGGCCCCACGCTCCGATCGGGCCGCCAGCCCGTCTCGATCGCGGCATCCCGCCAGCGCAGCAGCTGCGCGGCGGTGCTCCACGGATCCACCGCGAAGGACCGCGCGGGCCAGGGCTGGGGGTGCTCCTCGAGCATCCGCAGGTACTGCGCCACCCGCACCGCCGGCTCGACCGCGGGCCGCGTCAGCCCCAGCCGTCCCTGCAGCAGCTGCACCAGGCCGCGCGGGCCGAGCCGCGCGATGCCCGCGGCCCCGCCGCCGTCGGCCCAGGCCGCACCGTCCAGGGACCAGCCGAACTCGATACGCATGACCTCACAGTAGGCGAGAGGCCTGACGTTCCCGCCGCATCTCCCACACCGCGCCGACGCGGGCCGCGAGCGGGACCGGCAGCAGCAGCCCGAGCACCCCCAGCGCCCCCGCCGCCTCGGGGCCGAGCAGCAGGACCGGCAGCGCCAGCACCGGCAGCACCGTCCCGGTCGCGATCGCCACGAGCGCGAACACCGCCGCGGACCGACTGGGCCGGCGCACACGTCGGACCATCCCCGGGAGCATGACCAGGTCGCACACCGCCGCCCCGGCCCACACCACGGCCGCGATCACCCCGATCGCCCGGATCCCGAGGAGCAGCGGGCCGTCGACGCCGTCGTCCGTCGGCCCCGACATGATCGACGGGACCAGGAGCGTCAGCATCACGGTCAGCAGCAGCACCCCCGCCGCGGCGAGGCCCGCGAGCACGCCCCACAGCACCAGGCCCGCGAGGGCCAGGCGGCGGTGCGGCGTCGGCTCCATGGCCGGAGCTTAGGCCGCTCACCGGTTGAACGGATCGTCCGGCCGGATCCCCCAGGAGAAGCCGCGCTCGTGGAGCACCTCGCCGGAGGGGTCCGGCGCGAGCACCAGGTCCTGCCCCTCGCCGGTGACGTGCAGCGTCCCATCGGCCTGCTGCTCGACGCTCAGCGTGAGCGTCTCGCCCTCGTCCTCGAGGTACTCCTGCACGGGCTGCCCCTCCTCTCGCAGGTCCTTCAGCGTCAGCTCGATCGTGCCGTCCTCGCCGCGGGTCCAGGAGCCGGCGCGCAGCGTCCCGTCGGCCGTGCGCAGCTGCGCCTGCGCGGCCCCGCCGTAGGAGATCGAGCCGAGCGCGAGTCGGCTCCAGCGCGTGTCCTCGGAGAGCTGCGCGGCAGGCTGCGCGGTGTCCTCGGCGACGGCCCACACCCCGGCCGGCGCCGACTCGTCCACGCTACGCGGCGGGTACATCGTCGTCACGCCCCACAGCACCAGGCCCGCGATCACCGCGGCGGCGACAGGCCCGGCCACCGCCCCGAACCGCTCCGCCGGGCGCCACGGCACCAGACGTGGGCGCGGCGCCTCGCCGATCTCCCCGCGCCCCAGCACCGCGCGCCACAGGCGCGGCATCCACGGGATCAGCACCAGCAGCGACATCGCGATGTACACGGCCGACGGGGTCTTGACCATCACGTCGTAGCCGATGTTCAGCACCAGCACGAAGCTCATCGAGGCCGCGCCGATCAGCGCGCCGAGCACGACCGTGCGCCGCCACAGCAGCGCGAGCCCGGCCCCGAACTCGGCGAGGCCGGAGAGGAACTGGAAGACGGGGGAGAAGGCGACCATCCGCCACAGCAGCCCCATCGGGCTCATCTCCCCGTGGGCGATCAGGGCGTCTCCCGCATCGGAGAACCCGAACTGGCCGAACACGAGCTTCGCGGCGCCGTAGTACATCAGCACCAGCGCGAGGGCGAGCCGCACCCCGCCGTGCGCCCACCATGCGAGCGTCACCCCGGCGGTGCGGGCCAGGCGCTTCTCGGTGGAGTAGTCGGCGGGGGCGGGGTCGGTGCGCTCCTCGGGAATGCTCATGCCCCCACCACATCGCATCGTGGCGGGGGCATGATCGGTCTGCGGTATCGACCGCGCACGACCTTCGGCGAGGCTCGGGCTCAGCCCTGGTTCGCGCTGCCGGGGTGCGCCCACGGCGGCACGTCGCCGCCGGGGTAGCCGTCCGGCACCTGCTGCTGGGCCTGCCGCTGCGCCTCGCGCGCCTTCTGCTCGGCCTCCTGGCGGGCCCGCTGTGCGCGGGCCTCCTCGCGCTGGCGCTGCTGCTCGGCGGAGGCGCGCTGGCGCCGGCTCACGTCGTCGGCGTCAGCATTCTGGCTCGCCTCGGCCGCGGCCTGCGACTGCAGCATCGCCGAGCGGATCTCCTCGCCCATGGAGCCGACGGAGCCGGGGTTGCTGGGCAGGTAGAGCACGTTGGAGCGGCCGTTGCGGGCCACGTCCTGCATGGTGTCGAAGTACTGCGTCATCAGCAGCAGCTGCTCGGCGGAGTTCTCGATGCCGACCTTGCGCAGCATCTCGTACTGCTCCGCGATGCCGAGCGCGATCGCCTTGCGCTGGGCGGCGACGCCCTCGCCCTGAAGGCGCTTGGACTCGGCCTCGGCCTCGGCCTGGGTGACGCGCTTGATCTTGTCGGC
The DNA here is from genome assembly GCF_001293905.1 of Brachybacterium sp. SW0106-09. NCBI lineage: Bacteria > Bacillati > Actinomycetota > Actinomycetes > Micrococcales > Dermabacteraceae > Brachybacterium > Brachybacterium sp. SW0106-09. The sequence continues at coordinate 118,835 of NZ_BCAK01000006.1, read as the reverse complement.
CTCGGCGAGGGACTGGGCGGCGACCCGGTCGCGCTGGGCGGCGTTGATGGAGTTCATCGAGTCGCGCACCCGCGAGTCCGGGGAGATGTCCTGGACCAGGGTGTTGATGATGTTGAAGCCGAACTCCTGCATGCGGGTCGAGAGCGTGTTCTCGACGCTGCGGGCGATGTCGTCCTTCGACTCGAAGGCCTGGTCGAGCTCGAGGCCCGACAGCGCCGAGCGGACGGTGTCGAAGACGTAGGAACGGATCTGCGCCTCGGGGTTGGACAGCTTGTAGTACGCGTCCACGACCTGCTCCTCGCGGATGCGGTACTGCACCGCGACGGGCACCGTCACGAAGACGTTGTCCTTGGTCTTGGACTCGATGTTGACCTCGAGCTGCTGGACGCGCAGCGAGACCGGCTTGGTGGTGCTGTCGATGAACGGCGTCTTGAAGTTCAGACCGGCGTGCGCGACGCGGCGGAACTTGCCGAAGCGCTCGACGATGATCGCCTCCTGCGTGTGCACCGTGAACATCAGAGAGGTGCGCAGACCCCCGAACAGCAGCGCGGCGAGGATCGCGAGCACGACGAGTATCACGACGAGCACGACGATGGTGATGATGAGGCCTTCCACAGGGACCCCTTTCGAGTGGGAGGAACGTGTGAGACACGCTACCAACTCACCGGAGGGCCAGCTCCGCCTCGATCCTGCGGGCGATGCGGGTCGGCGGCACCGGCGGGGCGAAGCGGCGCACCACGTGCCCGTCGGCGGAGACGAGGAACTTGGTGAAGTTCCAGGCGATCCTCCCGCCCATCACCCCCGGCCTCTGCGCGCACAGCCAGCGCCACATAGGCGGGGCGTCCGGCCCGTTCACGTCGGTCTTCGCGAACAGCGGGAAGGTCACCGAGAACTGGGAGGTGCAGGTCTCCCGGGTGTCCTCGTCGCTGCCGGGGTCCTGGTGGAACTGGTCCGAGGGGAACCCCAGCACGCTGAAGCCCAGCGCGGAGAAGCGCTCGTGCAGCTCCTGCAGGCCCCGCAGCTGCGGGGTGAAGGCGCACTGGGTGGCGGTGTTGACCACCAGCACGGGGCCGCCGCGGAACTCGCCGAGGTCCACCGGCTCGCCGTCGATGCTCGTCGCCGAGAAGTCGTGGAAGGTGCGGTCGTCCATGATCTCCTTCTCGGGGCCGTCCTTACGCCATCGTAGGTCAGGAGAGGAACTCGTCCACCTCTGCGCGCGAGGGGGCGCTCTGCGGCCCGCGCCGCGTCACCGCGATCGCCGCGGCGGCGTTGGCGCGGGTCGCCGCGGACTCCCAGTCCGCTCCGAGCGCGCGCTCCGCGAGCAGCACCCCGGTGTGGGTGTCGCCGGCGCCGTTGGTGTCCACCGGCGTCTGCGGGAAGGCGGGGATCTCGGTGCCGCGCCCGTGATGGAAGACGTGGCATCCCCGCTCCCCGTCGCGCACCACGACGACGGCGCCCGGCCGCAGCCGCCGCCGGATCGCCTGCGGGGTGTCCTCGAGGTGGTCGAGGTCGGTCAGCGCCCGCGCCTCGTCCGCGTTGGAGGTCCACACCGTGGTGAGGGTGAGCATCCTGTCCTGCAGCGCGCGCGGGAAGGAGGCGAAGGGGTCGCCCGGGTCCAGCACCACGTCGACGCCCTCCTCGAGCCCCTCGAGGAACTCCAGCAGCGGCTCCCGGGTCGGCTCGAACAGGCTGTATCCGGAGACGCACACGAGGTCACCGGGCCGGGGCGCCAGCCGCTCGAACGACTCCGCGGTCACCTCCCGCTCCGCCCCGTACACGGTGAGGAAGGTCCGTTCGGCCGATGGCTCCAGCAGCACCACGCAGTACCCGGTGTCGGTGTCCTCGCGCGGGACGTCCGAGACCGCGACCCCGTCGGCCCCCAGCACCTCGCGGATCAGGTCCCCGTTCGGGCCTGTGCCGTGCGCGCCGCCGTGGACGGCCTCCGCCCCGGTGCGCGCCGCGGCGAGCAGCGTGGTCACGGCCCCGCCGGCGTAGCGCCGCTCGGTGCGGGCGTTGGTGTTCCCGCCGCGCGCGGGCAGCGCGTTGACCTCCAGGATCACGTCGACGAGGGCCTGGGCGGTGTGGAGCACACGGGACATGGCCCGAGTGTAGGTGGGAGCATGGCCCGATGACCCCCGCTTCCGCCCGCCGCCGCACCCCCGTCGTCATCGTGATCGCCGCCCTGGCGGTCATCGCCCTCGTGGTCGGCGGCATCGCCTTCTGGCGCTCCACCGCCGACGACGGCACGGACGCCGCCGAGCAGCTCGCCGGCACCCTCGCCGAGGGCGGCTCCGACCTCGATGCCGAGGTGCTCGGCGCCCTCCGCGACACGGGAGCGACCGCCGAGGTCGCCCTGGCCGATGCCGGTGACGCCGAGGACGGCACGCGCACCGCGACCTACGACTGGACCTGGACCCTCCCGGACGACGCCGGGACCTGGGAGTACACCACCACCGCCACCCTGACGAAAGGTGAGGACGGCTGGGCGCCGCAGCTCACCCCCGCGGCCCTCGGCCCCGAGCTCGAGGACGGCGAGACGCTCGCCGTGCGTTCCGTCGACCCCGAGCTCGGCACCATCACCGACCGTGACGGCACCCAGCTCTACGGCCCCCGCGACGTGAAGGTCCTCGGCCTGGACAAGTCCCAGCTGGCCGCCGACCAGCTCGACTCCTCCGCCCGCGACCTCGCCGCCGCGCTCGGCACCGACGCGGACCGCTACGCCGAGTCCGTCGCCGGCGCCGGCGAGGAGGCCTTCGTCCCCGCCCTCACCATCCGCGTCAGCGACGAGGGGGAGTACGACCTCGCCAGGGCCGGCCAGGTCCCCGGCTTCCACGCCCTCGAGGAGCAGCGCCCCCTCGCCGTCGAACGGGACTACGCCCCCGGCGTGCTCGGCTCCCTGCGCGAGGCGACCGCCGAGGACGTCGAGAGCTCCGGCGGCGAGATCCAGGCCGGCGACCAGGTCGCGACCGGCGGCGTCCTCGCCGCGGAGCAGGACGCGATCCTCGGCACCTCCGGCCTCGAGATCGTCGCCACCGGCGGCGAGCAGGAGCGCCCGCTCCACGAGGTCGATCCCGTCGCCGGCACCACGGTGCGCACCACCCTGGACGACGACCTGCAGCGCCGCGCCACCGCCGCGATCGCCGACGAGGACTCCCCGTCGGCCGTCATCGCGCTCAGCGCCTCCACCGGCGACGTGCTCGCCGCGGCGCTCGGGCCGACGGGCCAGTCCTATCCCGTCGGCCTCGTGGGCCAGTACGCGCCCGGCTCGACCTTCAAGACCGTCACCGCGCTGTCGCTGCTGCGCGCCGGCGTCACGCCCGACACCGAGCTGCAGTGCCCCGAGACCGCCTTGGTCGCCGGACGCTCCTTCAAGAACGCCGACTCCATGGACCCCTCCCTGTTCGGCACCATGCCGCTGCGCTCCGTGATCGCGCACTCCTGCAACACCGCGCTGCTGCTGCAGCACGAGACCGTCTCCCAGGCCGAGCTCGCCGACGCCGCGACCACCCTCGGCATCGGCCAGGAGGCCCCGGCCGGGCTCGACGCCTTCATGGGCTCGGTCGACCCGGCCGACGAGGGCGTCGAGCACGCCGCGGCGATGATGGGCCAGGGCCGCGTGCTCACCTCCCCGCTCGCCATGGCGACCGTGCTGGCCAGCGTCCAGAACGGTGCCACGGTCACACCCCGCATCCTCGCCGACTCCGAGCCGGCCGCCCCCGAGGTCCCGACCCCGCTCACCGAGGACGAGGCCTCGCAGATGCAGGAGATGCTGCGCGGCGTGGTCACCGACGGCAGCCTCGACGACTTCGCGGACCTGCCCGGGGAACCGGTGATCGGCAAGACCGGCACCGCCGAGTACACGAACGAGGAGGGCGAGCTTGCCCTGCACTCCTGGGTGATCGTCGCCCAGGGCGACCTGGTCGTCGCCGCCTTCGTCGAGGACGGCAGCTACGGCTCCATCACCGCTGGTCCGATCGCCCGGGAGGTGCTCGCGGGTCAGTAGGCGGTGCGCCCCTCGTGGGCGAGCCACGCGTCGAACGGGGCGACCGCGTCCGCGTGCCGGTGCTGCTCGACGGGGAGCACGGCGTGGCGGCCCGGCCGGGCGAAGTAGTCGTAGAAGGCGGAGTCGTCGAAGCCGGCCCGAGCGGCGTCCCCGCGGCCTGCGGCGAACACCACGAGGTCCAGCCGCGCCCAGAGCGCCGCGGACAGGCACATCGGGCACGGCTCGCAGCTCGAGTACAGCACCGCGCCGCGCAGCTCCGGCGATCCGCTGCGCGCACAGGCCTCCCGGATCGCGGCGACCTCGGCGTGGGCGGTGGGATCGTTCGTGGCGGTCACCCGGTTCACGCCCTCGACCAGCTCCCCGCCGGGCAGGCGCACCACGGCGCCGAACGGACCGCCGCCGTCGGCGACGTTGGCGGTGGCCAGGGCGATCGTGCGCTGCAGGGTCTCGGTGGGATCGGGGTGCTCCATCGCGGGCCTCCTCGGGGCCGGGACCGCCGAGACTACAGCCCCGCCGCGACCTGCACGGCCTGGCGGATCGCCCGCTCCGCGTCGAGCTCCGCGGCGACGTCGGCCCCGCCGATCACGTGCACCCGCGGCGCCCGGCCGCGCCGCTCGGCGATCACCTCGTCGGCCAGCGCGTTCACGCTGACCTGCCCGGCGCACACCACGACCGTGTCGACATCCAGCACCCGCGCCTCGCCGCCCTCGGTGATGTGCAGGCCCGCCTCGTCGATCCGCTCGTAGGTCACGCCGCGGTGCTGGATCACGCCGGCATGGCGCAGCTCCGCCCGGTGCACCCAGCCCGTCGTCCGGCCGAGCCCTGCGCCGATCCGCGTCTCCTTGCGCTGCAGCAGGTGGACCTCGCGCCGCGCCTCCTCGCGCGGACGGGTGATCACGCCGCCGCGCTTCTCGTCGGCGTCGACCACGCCCCAGTGCTCCCGCCAGCGCCCGACGTCCAGGGTGGGGGAGGGGCGCGGCGCGGTGAGGTACTCGGCGACGTCCACGCCGATCCCGCCCGCGCCGATGATCGCGACCTTCTCGCCGGCCTCGGCACGGCCCTCGAGCAGATCGGCGTAGCTGATCACCTCCGGCCCGCCGCTCCGTTCCAGAGCGATCTCCCGCGGCGCGACGCCGGTGGCGACGATGACGTCGTGGAAGCCCTGCAGCTCGGTCGCCGTCGGCCGCATCCCGAGCCGGATCCCGACGCCCGCCGCGGCCAGCCGCATCCGCCAGGACCTAAGCGCCTGCGCGTAGTCCTCCTTGCCCGGGATCCGCGCCGCGAGCCGCAGCTGCCCGCCGATCTCCTGGGTCGCCTCGTAGAGGGTGACGATGTGGCCGCGCTCGGCGGCGGCGAGCGCCGCCTCGAGCCCCGCCGGGCCCGCGCCGACGACCGCGACCTTCCGGGTGCGGCGCTCGATCACCGGCGTCAGCACCAGCTCGGTCTCGTGGGCGGCGCGCGGGTTCACCAGGCAGCTCGCCCGCTTCCCGTCGAACACCTTGTCCAGGCAGGCCTGGTTGCAGGAGATGCAGGCGACGACCTGTCCGGCGCGGCCGTCCGCGAGCTTGTTCGGCAGCTGCGGATCGGCCAGCAGCGGGCGCGCCATCGAGATCAGGTCCGCCTGCCCGGAGGCGAGCACCTGCTCGGCGACGTCCGGGTCGTGGATGCGGTTCGAGGCGACCACGGGGACGCCGACCAGCTCGCGCAGGTGCTGGGTCTGCTCCGCGAAGGCGGCGCGCGGCACGGAGGTGACGATGGTGGGCACTCGGGCCTCGTGCCAGCCGATCCCCGTGGAGAGCACGTCCACCCCGGCGCGGACCAGGGACTGCGCGAGCGCGGTGGTCTCGGTCCAGGTCTGCCCCTCGGGCACCAGGTCCAGCAGGGAGATGCGGTAGCTCAGCAATGCGTCGTCCCCGATCGCGTCCCGCACCGCGGCGGCGATCGCGAGCGGCACCGCGCGCCGGCCCTCGGAGGTGCGGCCCCAGCGGTCCCGGCGATGGTTCGTGCCCGGGGCGAGGAACTGGTTGAGCAGGTAGCCCTCGCTGCCCATGATCTCGACGCCGTCATAGCCGGCGTCGACGGCGCGACGGGCCGCCTCGGCGAAGTGGTCGATGGTGCGCTGCACCCCGCCGCGGGTCAGACGTCGGCTGCGGAACGGGGACAGCGGCGACTTCCCGCCGCTCGGCGAGGCGGCCAGGGGGTGGAACGAGTAGCGGCCGGCGTGGAGGAGCTGCAGGACGATCCGTCCGTCGGCCTCGTGGACCTCGCGGGTGATCAGCTCGTGGGCGCGCAGGGTGCGGGCATCGGCCTGGGAACCGCGCGGGGTGAGGCGGCCGCTGCGGTCGGGGGAGAAGCCGCCGGTGACGATCAGCCCCACGCCACCGCGGGCGCGCTCGCCGAGATAGGCGGCGAGCTTCTTCGCGTCCGACGGGTCGTCCTCGAGTCCCGTGTGCATCGACCCCATGACGATCCGGTTGCGGACCTCGAAGGGGCCGAGGTCGAGCGGGGAGAGCAGGGATCGGTACCGCGACGCTGCGGCGGAGTGCTGGGGAGAAGACATGCCCGCGATTCTGCCAGCTCGCCTGCGTACGCTGGAACGGACCGGTCCCACACTGCTGCGAGGAGCCCCCGATGACGACGCGCCTGCTGATCATCGTCGATGTCCAGAACGACTTCTGCGAGGGCGGTGCGCTCGGCGTCGACGGCGGCGGCGCGGTCGCGGAGCGGATCGCCGAGGTCGTGCGCGAGCACGGCGGGGACTACGACCGGATCCTCGCCAGCCAGGACTGGCACCGCGGGGACACCGACAACGGCGGGCACTTCGCGGTGCCGCCGGCCGCGCCGGACTTCGTGGACACCTGGCCCGTGCACTGCGTCGCGGACACGGAGGGCGCGGCGCTGCATCCGGCGATCGCAGCGGTGGAGGACCGGGTGGAGGTCGTGCACAAGGGGCACGGCGTCCCGTCGTACAGCGTGCTCGAGGGGATCGTGATCGGCACGGGCGAGTCGGTGCAGGCGCTGGTCCCCGGCTGCGAGATCGACGTGGTGGGCCTCGCCTACGACTTCTGCGTGCGCGCCACGGCCCTCGGCTCGCGCGAGGCCGGCGCATCGGTGCGGGTGCTGCGGGAGATGACGGCCGCTGTGCATCCCTCGGGCGTCGCGGAGCTCGAGGACGAGCTGGCCGCGGCGGGTGTCGAGGTGGTCAGAACGGCGGATCGCCGAGATCCGGCGGCGGGTTGCCGGGAGGGATGATCTTCCGGCCGGCGGCCTTCGCGAGAGCGGCCCGTCGGTCCTCGGCGACGCGTTCCGCGCGGGGCCGGGCCTGCTCCTCGGCGTGGAGGCTGCGGGCCTCGGCGGCGAGGCGCTCGTGCTCGGCGGCGGCATGCTCGAGGAGCCTGACCGTGTGCGGGGTGAGCAGGTCGGTGGCCTCCTCGGTGGTGGTGCGCAGGTCCTCGCCCAGGGTCCAGTGCGTGGTGAGCGGCCGGGCGGGCGCGCTGTCGTCGACCGGCTCGCGGGTCGGATCGATCAGGCCGGCGGTCTTCATCTGGTGGTGCTGCCAGCACAGCCGGTGCAGGTTCGCCAGGGAGGTGGGCCCGCCGCGCTCCGGGCGCTCGTGGTCGTACTCGAGGATGTGGTCGTCCTCCGCGTCGGTCGCGGTGGGGCGGGTGCATCCCGGCGCTGCGCAGACGGGGTGGCGCAATCGCAGCTGCATGCGTTGCTGCGCGTCGGGCCGGTAGGTGTCGATGCGGACGGGGAGGGGGGTCCCGCAGACCGGGTCCGTGAGGATCCGATACCAGACCGACGACCTCGCCGCGAGGTCCCGGGCGAGCTCGGCGGGGATCGGGGTGGTCCCCTCGAGCATGGCCGGTGCGTCGTCCCGTCCGAGCAGCGTCATCACCGGCACCGTCACCAGGAGCTTGTACGGCGAGGCCGTCTCCTGCACCGGGGCGGTGTCCAGCACGGTGTGGGCGAGGATCGCGTAGCGCAGGGTGCGCAGCGAGAGCGGTGCGCCGCGCTCGGCGAGGTTCTCGTCGATGTCGAAGGGGAGCGGCCCCTCGGTCCCGTCCGAGAGGGCGGCGCGCTGGGCTCGCTGCACGTCGCGGGCGGCGACGTCGAGCCGGTGGGCGAGCCCCTTGATCTCGAGGATCGGGCCGGTGACCAGCAGCGAGGCGGTGCCGGTGGTGGAGTCGACGTCGACGATCTCCACATCGCGGCCCTGCGAGGGCGGGGTCGGCAGGGCGCCGGCGGTCGCGAGCTCGATGGCGAGTCGGAGGCGCCGGGAGAAGGTGTCGAGGGAGACGGACGGCAGCTCGATCGTCGACATGTGGGCGTCGACCTGGGCGGCCTGCTCGTCGGTCAGTCGCCGCACCCGCCGCAGGAGCATCTGATGCATCGCCTCGGTGAGATCGCCGCGGCGCAGGTACTCGAAGGTGAGCGGCATGATCTCGACCGCCCGGTGCGCATCGAGCACCTGGCTCCAGGCCTGGTTGTAGGTGCAGCGAAGTCCGGCCGCGACCTTCAGCGCCGTCATGTCCGCGTCCTCGGGACGGCCCTGCACCTCCGGGTCCTCGCGGAAGAAGGTCTCCAGCAGTCGCAGATGGTGGGCGTACAGCCGGGCACGGGTCAGCGCGGTGCGGTGCAGCGCCATCACCCGCCCGGACTCGACAGTCCCCTCGCCGACCTCCTCGAGAATCCGCTCCGTGGTCAGCGGCCGACGGGCGCGGGCACGCCATGCGGGCAGCTCCGGGACCGTCGCGGGTGGGAGGAGGGCGCCGGACGATGGCGACGAGGCCGAGGCAGGGTGGACAGGGGCGGGATAGGACGCAGCGGACTGCTCGGACTGCTGTGCCGCGCTGTCGCCGGGCTGATCGAACTCGCCCATCGTGCCCCCTCCTTCCTCGGCCCGGGAGAATGCCGGATCGCTCCATCGTGTAACACCTCCAGAATATTCGCGAAGGTGCCACAGGGGAAGAGTTGGAGCGCAATCGGGATGAATCTGTGGATAACCTAGTTGTGTGGAGGGGAGGTCGGGGTGGCAGGGGTGGGTGTGTGGATGGGCGGGCTCGACTGTCGGGCCTGTGTGGTAGGGCGTGTCTGCTGGTGGTGCGGGTGCTCGGGTGCGCGTGGATCGGTGGGTGGGGCTGATGGGCTGGCGCACGGGCGGGCTGGTGGTGGCCTGGCGGGGGTGCGGTGGAAATGGATCGCAGGGCGTTGCCTTGAATGCTATTCGGGAATAGATGGAGTGACTATTGCGGAATGGCCATCCCTGTGAATGCGGGGAGCGGTCCGTCGGTCAGTCGTCGTACAGTTGTCGGCTCCCGTCGGCCGCCTCGTCGAGCCGGGCGCTGCCGAGCGGGTCCGCACTGCCTCGTCCCCGCGCCGCCCTGTACATACACCGACACACACGGCACGATGGCTCCATGACGAATCCCTTCACCCCGGGCTTCGGCCTGACGCCGATCATCCTCGCGGGCCGCGACATCGCGATCGACGAGTTCGCCGCGGCGCTCGCCGGCACCGTGCCCGAGGCGCGGGCGATCCTCATCTCCGGCCAGCGCGGCGCCGGCAAGACCGTGCTGCTCACCGAGTTCCGCGAGCTCGCCCTGGAGGCGGGCTGGATCGACCTCAGGATGCACACCTCCTCGACCTCGCTGCTCGAGGAGCTGCGCGGCCAGGCCATCTCCCGGCTGCGCGAGATCGATCCCGAGGCGGAGACCTCCCGCCTCACCTCCGCGCGCGTCATGAACGTCTCCGCCCAGCGCGACATCGTCCACCGCTACGAGGGGGAGGGGGAGCCGCTCACCGTCGTGCTCGACCGCCTCGCCGCGCTTGCCGAGGCCGAGGGCGGCGGGCTGCTGATCACCCTCGACGAGCTGCAGTCCGCCGACCGCGACCAGCTCCACGCCCTGACCCAGCACGTGCAGGACCTCATCGGCTCCGGGCATGCCGTCGCCTTCCTCGCCGCCGGGGTGCGCACCGGGGTCGATGCGCTACTGGACCATGAGCGCACCACCTTCCTGCGCCGCGCGCACCGCCTCGAGGTGGGCAGCGTCGACGTCGGCACCGCCGCCGAGGCGATCCGGATGACCGTCGCCGACACCGCGAAGTCGATCACCCCGGAGGCCGCGGTGCTCGCCGGAGAGATCTCCCGCGGCTACCCCTACCTGATCCAGCTCATCGGCTCCAAGGCCTGGCAGAACAGCGGCGACGCCGACGTGATCGAGGTCGAGGACGTCCGCGGGGCGCGGGACACCGTCGTCGCGGCGATGATCAAGAACGTCCACGGCCCGGCGCTGCGCGGCCTCAGCGCCCGCAAGCGCGAGTACCTGCTGGCGATGCTCGAGGTCGAGGGCCCGTCGGCCGTCGGAGACATCGCCCGACGCATGGGCATCGACCCGCGCAACCAGTCCACCTACCGCGAACGCCTCATCGAGGACGACCTGATCCGTCCTGCCGGGCGCGGCTTCGTCGAGTACTCGCTGCCCTATCTCGACGAGGCGCTGCGCCACGAGGAGCGCGAGGGGGTGGGCTCGGACATCGAACCCGATCGCGGGGTGCGGCGCTCGCACCGGGCCCGGACGAACGCTCGGTGACGGACACCATGAGCACGATTCCCAGCACGTCCCGGCGCCCCGCGCGCGGCCAGCTCCCCGATGCTCAGCAGGCTCTCGTCCATGCGTTCCTCCGTCGTGCCTCGCCCGGTCTCGGGCACCGGGTCCGTCCCGGCGCGGACCACGCTGGGCCCTGCCCCGAGGGAAGGGCCAAGCAGGCTCGAGGATATTCCGTCGACCGATGGTCCCGCGCCGTGGTGGACTGCGCGCATGCAGCTGACGATCCGTCCCCTGGACGCCTCCTCCGACCTGGAGCTCGAGCAGTACCGCGCCCTCGAGCAGGCGCTCGACGACCATGTCTACGGCGGTCATCAGGAGGAGAGCCTCGCGCAGCTGCGCGCCGGCCTCGAGGACACCCTGTACTGGACGGTGCGGCGCTGGATCGCCCTCGCCGAGACGCTCGAGGGCGGGGAGATGCTCGTCGGCCGCGCGATGACCTTCACACCGCAGAAGGAGAACCTCGAGTCGATCTCCGTCGGCGTCGCCGTGCATCCCGCGCACCGGGGTCAGGGCATCGCGACCGCGCTGGTCGAGGAGGCGCTGCTGCCCGCGATCGAGCAGTCCGGCCGCACGCTCGTCGAGGCGTACGGCGAGATCGAGACGGGCGTCGACCCTGAGGATCCCGCCCATCCCGTGCACCGGATCGCCGCCCGGCTCGGCGTGACCCGCAAGAACCTCGCCGTGTGCCGGGCGCTGCCGCTCCCGCTGGACCCCGCCCGGCTCGACGCGCTCGAGGCCGAGTCGGCCCAGAAGCGCGGCGAGTACCGGATCGAGCAGTGGGTCGGGGAGATCCCCGAGGAGCACCTGAGCGCCTACGGCCGCCTGCTCACCCAGCTCGAGATCGACGAGCCCGACGAGGAGGTCGAGCATGAGCCCGCCGAGTACACCCCCGAGCGGATCCGCGTGAGCGAGCGGCGGATGCGCGGGGCGGGCACGATCCGGATCGTCGCGGTGGCTGTCGCGCCGGACGGCGAGTTCGTCGGCAACTCCGAGGTGCACGTGCACGAGGCGCCCGGCAGCACCCTCGGCTATCAGGAGAACACCCTGGTCATGCCCGAGCATCGCGGGCACCGGCTGGGCCTCGGGCTCAAGGTCGCCACCCACCGCCAGCTCGCCGAGCGCGCCCCGCAGCTGCGCTCGCTGGTCACCTGGAACTCGCACGTGAACCCGTGGATGATCCAGGTCAACGAGAAGCTCGGGTATGAGCTGCTCTTCCACGAGGTCGTGATGCAGGGCAGGCGGACGGGCTGAGCGACACGCCTGCCGAGCGCGCCTGACCCCATCACCCTGCTCCGCCCCGTAGGTTCATGCCTGAGGAATCGGGCAGAGCGGTCAGGGGGAGCCATGGAGGCGAAGCATCGCAGGAAGCCGCCGAGCCGCGGCCGCAGCTCGCACCAGTTCACCGTGGCGATGGCGATCCTCTCGCTCGTGCTCGCCGGCGGTGCCGTCACGGGGCTCGGCACCTCGATGCTGCGTCCCGATGACGCCGCCTCTCCCGCCGAGGCGGCCGTGCACGATCCGATCGGCGACCCCTCGAACACGACCCGGCTCGTGCACCGCGACCGGATCACCGGGGACATCTCCCCGAAGTCCGTGGTCGCGAGCCCGGCCGGGGACGTCATCGCGAACAACATGATGTACAACCACACCTCGACGCTGTACGACGCGAGCAGCCTCGAGCTCGCCGCGACCGTCCCCGACACCGTGGACCTCGCCGAGTTCGGGTTCCCGGACAGGGCCGGGGAGACGACGGGCGCGCCGGTCGAGGCGGTGTTCTCGCCCGACGGGAGGTTCGCCTACGTCTCCCAGTACTCGCTCAAGGGACCCGGGGCGGGGGAGACCGCGACCGACGACTGCGCCGCCGGCGACGCGATCGGGAACAGCGCCGTCTACCGCCTCGACCTCGAGACGAAGGAATGGGACCAGGTCATCGAGGTGGGGCGGGTCCCGAAGTTCATCTCCCTCTCGTCCGACGGCTCCGTCGCGCTGGTCTCGAACTGGTGCGACTCGAGCGTCTCCGTCGTCGACCTCGACAAGGGCGAGGAGATCCGGCAGATCCCCGTCGACTCCGCGCCGCGCGGCTCCGTGGTGCTGCCCGACAACCGCACCGCCTATGTCACCGCGATGTACGCCGACGAGCTGTATCGCGTGGACCTCGAGACCGGCGAGAGCGAGCTCGTGCTCGAGACCGGCCGCAAGCCCCGCCACCTGGTGCTCTCCCCGGACGCGTCCCGCATGTACCTCACCGAGTCCGGGGACGATCGGCTGCTCGAGCTCGACACCGCCACCGGCGAGGTGCTGCGCGAGGTCGTCACCGGCCGGGAGCCGCGCACCATGGCGATCTCGCCCGACGGGCTCGCCCTGTACGTCGTGAACTACTACGCGAACACGGTGACGAAGTTCGATGCCGAGACGCTCGAGGAGATCCAGACCGTCGAGGTGGGCCAGAACCCGATCGGCATCACCTACGAGCCCACCTACGGCCGGGTGTGGGTCGCGAACTATGCCGGGTCGATCGACGTCTTCGACGACACCGCCCCGCGTGATGGCACGATGGAGCCATGAACGCCCACGCCGTCGTGACGGCCTCCCGCGAGATCGCCGCCCCCGCCGCCGCCCTCTTCGACCTCATCGCCGACCCGGCCGAGCAGCCGCGCTGGGACGGCAACGACAACCTCGCAGGCGCCGAGGCCGGCCAGCGGGTCCGCGCCGTCGGCGACGTGTTCGTCATGACCAACCGCAACGGCGGAGTGCGCGACAACCACGTCGTCGCCTTCGTCGAGGGTCGCGAGATCGCCTGGCGCCCCGCGCCCCACGGGGAGCGGCCGGCGGGCCACCAGTGGGGCTGGGTCCTCGAGCCGCTCGAGGACGGACGCACCCTGGTCACCCACGTCTACGACTTCTCCGACCTGCCCGCCTCGCAGGAGGCGCGTCTCGCGAAGGCGCGGCAGATGACGCCGGAGAAGCTCATGGCCTCGATCGACCGCCTCGCGGAGCTCGCCGAGGGCGCGTGAGCACGCCGTCGGAGCCGCCCGTCGACCCGAGGAGCCTCGGGCCGATGATGGACCCGGACGTGGCCCGCATCGAGTCGGCGATCGAGGCGGCCGCGCGGCGCGGCGACTTCGACGACCTGCCCGGCGCCGGGAAGCCCCTGGACCTGCCGGACACCCATGACCCCGACTGGTGGGTGAACCAGCGCATCGCCAGCGGAGACATCGACTCCGAGGCGCTGCTGCCCGTCGTGGTGCTGCTGCGCAAGGAGTACGAGCGCCGCGACGAGACCCTCGCCGCGCTGCCTGACGAGAAGGCCGTGCGAGAGTACGCCGCGGACTTCACCGAGCGCGTCCACGAGGACCGGCGCGCGAACCCCTTCCAGCGCATGCTGGCCCCCGCCTGGGACGGGGACGGCGCGGTCGCGCGCTGGCAGGAGGTGCGGGCAGCGGGTCCCGCCGTGCCGTCGGCCCCCTCCCCGCCGGATGCCGCGCCGCCGGCCCGGCGCCGGCGGTGGTGGCCCTTCGGCCGACGGGGGTGAGCTGTCAGCGCCACCCGCGCCAGGCCGCGGCGACCCACTCCTCGGGATCGGCGGCCGACGGCGGGGCGCCCTGCACGGCCAGCCAGGTGCACATGGTGCGGCAGTCGCGGCGCAGGAACTCGGTGCCGTGCGGGTTCGCGATCAGGTCGATGGTCTGCGGGACGTCGATGATCACCGGATCCGGCTCCGCCAGGCGCGAGTCGGCGAGCACGTTGTAGGGCGAGAGGTCTCCGTGGACGAGCCCGAGGGCGGCAAGGTCGATCACCGCCTCCCGCATCAGGCGGGCCCAGCGCTCGGCGGTCGCGGGATCGGGGTAGGTCTCCTGGAGACGGGGCGCGGCGACCTTCGGCGTAGGCGCTCGAGCGGTGGAAGGTGACCTGGTCGGGGTCGCGATAGCGCTTGGCGACCAGCAGCGCCGCCTCGCCGGGGGCGCCGGTGAGCTGCTCCTCGGGCAGGGCCCGATCGATCAGGAAGGCGTCGGCCTCCTTGCCGGTCTTGAGGATGCCGAGCTCGGTGTCGATCGCTCCGTCGTGCTGCACCACCCAGTCGGGGAAGGGCTGCGGGCCACGGTCGAGGGTGTGGGCGGTCTCGGGCCAGGTGGACCAGCGCTGGTCCGTATCGAGCTCGGCGAGGGAGAGGGAGTACATCGAGCGTGCGAAGAAGTCGTCCGGGTCGAAGGACGTGGTCATGTCAGGGGCTCCTGAGGGAGGGCGCCCGCTCTCAGCGGTGCGCGGGGGAGGGGAGGACGGCAGGGGTCAGCACGGTGACGCTCATCTGGTCCTCCTTCCCTCAGGGCCGGCCCGGGACGGGCGGCGACGGGGTGAGCCTATGCGGGGTGCGGGGCCGATGCCAGGGATTTTTCGGCCGACGACGACCGGGCTGTGACCTGCGGAGTGTGGATAACTCGAGGGGGTGCGTCGGCGATGTGGTCGGGTGTGCGCATGACTGCTGCGTGCCCCGTGCTCCGTCCGTCCCGTCGTTCGCTGCTGCTGTCCGGAGCGCTGCTCGGCACGCTCGGGCTGGCGGGGTGCGACGGGGTGTCGCTGCCGTGGAGCCCGCCCCGTGCCACGGTGACGCTGACACCGATGACCACCGCCGCGGAGCTGCAGCCCGAAATGCCTGTGTACCGCAATGACTGGGGGATCTCTCCCGGCTCGGAACGACCCATGGCGATGCTCGTGCATCGGGAGAGAGCGCTCGAGGCCGATCTGTGGGCGGTCACGTTCGAGGAGCCGGAGGGCCTCGCCGTTCCGATCGATCCGCTCACCACCGGCCTCGTCGTCGACGGGCACGGGGAGACGGTGCGGGTCTTTGCGAGCCGCGTCGTGGATGGCGCGCGGCGCACGGTCATGCACACATCGACGGACCTGGTGGAATGGGCGAGCGTGGACGTGGACGGGGGGATCAGCGCCGCCCTCGTCGCAGCGGGGGACGGACTCGTCGCGACCTCGCAGCGGGACGGCGAGCTGCAGGTCTGGGACGTCTCGGACGGTGGGGTGGCGACTGCCCTCAACCCGGTCCCGGTGGCCGACGGTGAGAAATGGTCCGTGCAGGCGGTCGGTCGTGCAGACGATGCGGTCCTCGTGGCCATCGATCGGAAGGGGACCTCGGAGGAAGCGGCCGTCGTCGTCTCCTCGTCCGACGGCGGTGCGACGTGGAGCGACCCGAGGTCGCTGCCCGGCGACGCGGACCAGAAGTCGGTGCATGCGATCTTCGCGCAGGACGGCGCGTTCGTGCTCGTCGGGTCGTGGCGCACGGCGGTCGACTGGGACGAGCACACCCGCACCTCTCGTGCGGCGGCGTGGACGGGTGCCGGTGCGGAGGGGCTGCATGCCGAAGAGGTTCCCTTGCCGCGGTGGGGGCTGGAGAACTTCCATCAGCACGACGGCCGTGGCGAACTCGACCCCGACACCCCCATCGACTTCACCGACCTCTCGGCAGGTCGCCCGGTGCGCTCGCCGGACGGATCGGAGATCAGCGTCCCGACCTGGTGGGGTGATGACATGCGGATGCTCCGCCGCGACGCCGACGGCACCTGGTCGGCTGGAGAGCCGAAGGAGTACGTCCCGGCCTATGTCCTCGAGGCGGTCGGGGATGCGACCGGGACGATCTTCCGGGAGAACGGCCGGGTGTACGTCCAGGAGGCGGGAAGCAGTGAGGAGGCAGGGCTGCGGGTCGATCCGGCGCGGGGACTCTCGGTCGCTTCGGCGGCGACCGGCACGGGGCTCGCCGGACGGATCACCTGGACCACCTCCACCATCGACCGAGGCGCTGAGCAGATCAACTGGCGGTCTCCGACCTACGGCACGGCCTTCGGAGCTGGCGAGGGCGACCAGCTCGTACGACGGAACGAGTCCCTGCTCGGGACCGCCAAGCCCCGGTCCGTGCACATCCATCGGCTCGACGGGGATCTGACGCTGTGCACGGGGGTCGTACCGGTGGGCGATCCCCTGGCTGAACCCGGGTTCGCCGTCGAGGCGAGCACCGATCACAGCACGTGGCAGAGCGTGACGGGACTCCCTCGGTCCGAGAACGACGTGGCGGTGGGCGAGGCGAGCACGGTCGACGGCGTGCACTACCTGCCGGTCGCTGAGTGGATCTTCCCTGAAGACGGGGGTCCCTCGGTGCTGACCCCGAGGCTGTACAGCTCGACCGACGGGATCGCCTGGGAGACCGTGCCGCCTCCCGTGCCGGACCATCCGGAGCCGGAGAAGGCCGCGCTCGGCGCCCATGTCGATGTGATGACCTCCATCGATGGTGTCCTGATCGGCCTGGGGTCCGTGATCGATGCCCTGGACGAGTGGAGCCCGGTGACCTTCGTGCAGGACGGGGAGATCTGGCGGACCGTGCCGCTCGACGGCGCCGTGCGCGGCGACTCGATCGCAGGGGTCGGCGAGGACGGGGTCCATGGCTCCGTGGCGGGACGTACGGGGCGCTGGAGCCTGACTGCGGACGGCACCCTCACGGAGACCTACCGCGCCGACGACCGCGGCAGGCGCGGCCCGGCGCTGGACCTGGGGGAGGGGGCGCTGCTCGCGGGAGGGTGGATCGACGTGCCCGCCGGCACCGAGGGGGATGATGGCGAGGTGGGGATCGGGGCCTGCCTGTGGGCGAGCCTCGACGGGGGCGAGAGCTGGCAGGCGACGATGCTGCCGGGGCAGGAGGGGCGCTTCCCTGATGTCCACGTGCGCGCGGATGGGGACGACGTGCTGGTCATCCTCGACGATCCCGACGTGCCGCACGGGTACTGGATCCGGGACGCACGGGCCGACGTCCTCGGCGAGGAGGGCGAGTGAGGGGCGACGCGACCTGACCGTCCTTCCCGCTTGAGCCGGGGCGGCCATAGGGTGGCGGGATGTTCCTCGAGAACCTCGGCATCGACGCCCTGGACCCGCAGCGCCTGGGCCGCTTCTGGGAGACGGCCCTCGGCACCACCACCCTCACCGATGCGCCCGACATCTTCGAGACCAGGCTGAGCATCGACGGCGACGCCTACCTCGACCTGTGCTTCGCCCACGTCCCGGCACGCAACGACGCCCCGCAGCGATTGCATCTCGACCTCCGCGGCGGCGCCGATCAGGAGGAGATCGCGCAGCGGCTGCGGGAGCTCGGCGCGAGCGACCTCGACATCGGGCAGGGCGAGGTGCCCTGGATCGTGCTCGCCGACCTCGAGGGCGGGGCGTTCTGCGTGATGGAGGAGCGTGAGGCCTACGTGGGTACAGGGCCGATCGCCGCCCTGCCGCTGGACTCCGCCGACCCTGCCCGCGATGCGGAGTTCTGGGCCTGGCTGAGCGGCTGGACGCCCGCGCCGGGCGTCGCGCCGCGCACCCTGCGCCACCCCTCGGGACGAGGACCCCTGCTCGAGCTGTGCCCGGAGCCGGCACCGAAGCAGCCCGGGTCCAAGAACCCGATCCACCTCGACGTGCGGCTCGAGCCGGAGGACGATCCGGACGCCGTCGCGGCCGGGATCGCCGCACGGGGCGGCGAGGAGTTCTTCCCGAACTGGGGCGAGCTGCCCTGGCGAGTGTTCCGCGACCCTTCCGGGAACGAGTTCTGCTTGCTGCCGGCCGTGGGAGCGGGCGCATGAGCCGCGGCCGCCGCACTGCCGGATTCCTCGGCGCCCTGCTCACCGGTGCGGGGACGCTGCACATGCTCCGACCCGAGCCCTTCGACACCATCGTCCCGCCCGCGCTGCCGGGACCCGCACGCGGATACACCTACGCCTCGGGCGTCGCCGAGCTCGCCGTGGCGGGGCTGCTGGCCGTGCCCCGGACCAGGCGCCTGGGAGGCGCTGCGGCGGCGGCGCTGTTCATCGCGGTGTTCCCTGCGAACGTGCAGATGGCGTACGACTGGCGCCGTGCCCGACCGCGGAAGCGTGCGATCGCCGTCGGCCGGCTCCCGCTGCAGGGCGTGCTCATCGCGCAGGCGCTGCACGTCGCACGGCACGGACCGTGAATGGGTTAACGTGGCCGTTCGTGTGATCGGACGGACAAAGGAGTTCACGTGACGTCCAGACGAACCTTCCTCGGACTGGCCGGGGCGGTAGGGGCGTCGGCCCTCGCCGGGTGCTCGTCGGAGCCCGAGATCGACGCCGCCCTCGGCCCGCCGGCGAGCTCCCTCGAGGAGGCGGCGCGGCTCGATGGCGCGAGCCCCTGGCAGACCTTCTGGCGGATCATGTTCCCGCTGTCCGGCCCGGCGCTGAGCGCGGTCGCGATCCTCACGGCGCTCGCCTCCTGGAACGATCTGATGTGGCCGCTGATCGTGGCGACCTACGACGACCGCACCACCCTCGCCGTCGGCCTGTCCACGCTGCAGGGCCAGTTCACCACCGACTACCCGGTGATGATGGCCGCGGCGTTCATGGCGATGCTGCCGCTGATGATCCTGTTCATCGTGCTGCAGCGCCGGGTGGTCGAGGGGCTCGCGCACTCGGGTATGAAGGGCTGAGGCATGAAGGGCTGAGCGCCGCCTCCGGCTACCGCTGCGACTCGAGGCGCCCGGCGACCACGGTCGCGAGCGGGTCGACGGCGCGCAGTCGCGCCGCCGCCTCGCGGGCCGCGGCCTCGTCCATGAGGCCGTCCGCGCCGACGGGGACGTCGGCGAAGAGCTCGTCCGCCTCCTCGAGGAGGACGATGTCCGCGCGGCCGCCGACGGCGAGGGTCCCGACCCCGTCGGTCGAGGCGGCCAGGGCCTCGCGCGGCTGGAGCTGCTGGGAGGGATGCCAGGCGGGGCGCTCGTCGGCGCTGCGGTGCACGGCCGCGGCCATCGCCAGCCACGGGTCCAGCGGAGCGACCGGCGCGTCGGAGCCGAGGGCGAGCTCCACGCCGGCCTCTCGCAGGTCGCGGAGGCGGAAGGCCTGCGTGCCGTGGCCGGGCCAGATCGCCTCGGTCGCGTCCCGGTCGTCCAGCAGGTGCGCGGGCTGCACGGAGGCGGCCACGCCGAGCGCGGCCATGGCGTCGATGTCGTCGTCGGTGAGCATCTGGGCGTGCTCGATCCTCGCCGCGATCCCCACCTCGGCGATCGCGGCGAGGGCCACCTGCGCGGCGGCGTCCCCGATCGCGTGGACGGCGGCGGTCAGGCCGCGCCGACGGGCTTCGGCGAGGGCGTCGCGCAGTGCGTCCGGACCGACGCTGAGCACGCCGTGACCGGCGTAGCCGTGCCCGTCGGTGTAGGCCTCGCGGGTGTAGGCCGAGTGGGAGCCGAGCGCCCCGTCGACGATCACCTTCAGCGGGCCCATCGTCACCAGGCCCGACTCGTCCAGTGCCGTGCCCGTCGGGCCCGGCGCCGCGGCGAGCTCCTCGGGGTAGACGGCGGTGCGGATCCGCATCCGCGGGCTGCGGTGCGGCCAGGACTCCCACGGCCGGCCCCACTCCATGTCCACCAGGCCCACGACCCCGCGCTGCAGGGCGTGGCGCTGCAGCATCGCCGCACCGGTCGCGACGGACTCGGCGACCCCCGGCAGCTCGGTCAGGCGCGGGGCGAGCGCGAACCATTCCTCCTCGGCGACGATCCCGTCCCGCGGCGGCAGGCCCAGGGCGCGCAGCGCGGCGGAGTTCAGCCAGGCGTGATGGGCGTCGCCGCCGATCAGCACCGTCGGCACCGAGCCGGTCGCCTCGTCGAGCGCCGGCACCGTCGGCGGGATCGCGAAGTCGACCAGGCGATGCCCGAAGCCGATCAGCGCCGCGCCGGGCGCCGCGGTCTCGCGCCGCGCGGCGAGCTCGGCGCGCACCCGCTCCAGGATCACGCCGACGCTGCCGGCGCCGGTGGTGTCGAGACGGGCATGGGCCTGGGCGAGCTGCCCGGTGTGCACGTGCTGGTCCCAGAGCCCCGGGATCGCGAGCGCACCGCCCGCGTCGAGGACCTTCTCGCCGGCGCGGCGCGGCAGCGACGCACCGAGCTCGACGATCACCCCGTCGTCGATCCGCAGGTCCGCGGGGACGGCGGCGTCGAGGGCGAGCACCTGTCTGATCAGCACCGATCCAGCGTAGCCCGCCGCGACCATGACGACTGTCATGGAGCGGACGTGATCGCGGGGGCTGGGGGCCGGGGGTGCGCGAGGGAAGGGTGGAGCCATGACCACCACCACCCTCACAGATGCACTCAGCCTCCGCGGCGTCACCCGCAGCTACGGCGAGGTCCGCGCCCTCGACGGACTCGACCTCGAGATCCGGCCCGGCGAGATCGTCGCGCTGCTCGGCCCGAACGGCGCCGGGAAGTCCACCGCCATGGAGATGATGCTGGGGCTCGCGACCCCGGAGCAGGGCAGCGTCCGCGTGCTCGGCACCGATCCCACCACCGCGACCCGCACCGGCCTGATCGGCACGATGCTGCAGGCCGGGGCGCTGCTGCCCGACCAGAGGGTCCGCACCATGCTGCGGATGCTCCACTCCCTGCAGGCGCATCCGATGCCGATGGCCGAGGTCGTCGACGGCGCCGACATCGCCGAGCTCATGCCGCGGCGGATCAGCGCCCTCTCCGGCGGCCAGTCCCAGCGGGTCCGCTTCGCGATCGCGCTGCTCGGCGACCCGCAGGTGCTGCTGCTGGACGAGCCGACCGTCGGCATGGACATCGGTGCTCGCCGCGCCTTCTGGCAGCAGATGCGCCGGGTCGCCGCGAGCGGCCGCACCGTCGTATTCGCCACCCACCACCTCGAGGAGGCCGAGCGGGAGGCGGGCCGAGTGGTCGTCATGGACCGCGGCCGCGTCGTCGCCGACGGGACCGGCGCCGAGATCGCCGCCGTCGTCGCCGGGCGGGTGATCACGCTGCGCGGGGTCGCCGCGGAGCGGGTCGCGGCGCTGCCCGGCGTGGACAGCGCCGAGGCCGACGAGACCGACGACCGACGGGTGAGGGCCGTGTGCACGGACTCCGATGCAGCGCTCGCGGCGCTGTTCACCGGACCGCTCGCCCGCGAGGTCCACGACGTGCTCGTCTCCGCGCCGGGCCTCGAGGAGGCGTTCCTGCGGATCACCGAGCACGAGGACGAGGCAGCGCGATGAGCGCCGCCGACCCCGCCGCCCGCCCCGCCCATGACAGGAGTCCAGCCATGACCGCCCCCTCCGACCTCACCGTCCTCAGCTCCGCCCCCGCGCCGCGCACCGACGCCGCGCCCTCGGCCGCGACCCGCACCCTGCGCTACGCCGCCCACACCACCGCCATGACGCTCACGAACGTCGCCTTCATGGTGTTCACCATCGCGCTGCCGGTGGGGATGTACCTGCTGTTCTCGATGATGTTCGGCGCCGAGGCCGAGGGACAGGCGCGCGGGCTGATCATGATCAACATGGCCGCCTACGGCGGGCTCGGCGCCGCGGTCACCGCCGGCACCCAGATCCAGGAGGACCAGCGGAACGGCTTCCTGCGCCAGCTGGTCGTCGCCGGGCTCTCGCCCCGCTCCTTCCTCGTCGGCTCCGTGATCGCCGCGAGCGCCGTGATCGTGCCCGCGCTCGCGGCCGTCGGCCTGGTGGGACTCGCCACCGGGGTCGAGGCCTCGCCCGGCCGGTTCCTGCTCACCCTCGTGGTGCTGTGGCTGGGCCTGCTGCCCACGATCCTCATCGGGCTCGTGCTCGGCATGGTGCTGAGGGGCGCCGCCGCGATGGCCGGCGGTGTGGTGACGATGATGGCGATGGCGATCTTCGGCGGGCTGTGGATGCCGCTGGAGATGTTCCCGCAGTGGATGCAGGAGCTCGGCCGGCTCCTGCCCACCTACTGGATCTCGAGCCTGGGGGAGTGGTCCCTGCAGGGGGCTGAGCTGCCGGTTGCGGGCCTGGTCGTGATCGGGGTGTGGACCCTCGTGCTCGGGGCGCTGTGCATGGTGAGCATGTCGCGGGCGGTGGGTCTGCAGCGGCGATGAGGGACGCTGGCACAATGACCGCCATGAGCACCCCCGACGCCCCGGACTGGGGGCGGTGGGCCCGCGACCCCGCCGAGCCGGGGGAGGAGGCCGCCGCCCGGCCCCTCACCCCGCGCGGCGTGCTCCGGGCCGCTCGGGAGTCGGGCGGGCTCTCCTTCTCCCTCCCGCCGGTGATGTTCGTGCTGGTCCCGATCGTGTTCGGCTGGATCCAGGCGCCCGGGCCCACGATGGTGCTCGCCACCGCGCTGCTGCTCCTGTACGGGGCGATGTTCGCCGCCACCACCGGGATCGCGCTGTACCCGCGGCGGGTGCGCCTGATCTGGTTCGCGCTGTGCACCGGGATCCTGCTCGTGCTGATCCCGGTGATCGGTCTGAACGTGCTCTACATGGTGATGTTCCAGGCCATGACGCATGTGCTGCTGCTGCCCTGGCGGTGGGCGGTGCCCTCGATGCTGCTGATGAGCCTCGCCGTCATGGCGATCGCGCTCGTGGCCGGTCAGCCGATCGCGGCGGGCTTCGCCGTGATGGGCACGATCATGTCCTGGGGCATCGGGCACGGCATCCGTCAGCAGGTGCTGCAGGAGCAGCTCGAGGCCGCCCACCGCCGCAATGCCGTGCTCGCCGTCGCCGCGGAGCGGGAGCGGATCGGTCGGGACCTCCACGACCTCGTCGGCCACTCCCTGACCTCGCTGACGATCTCCGCCCAGCTCGCGCGGCGCCTGCTGGAGAGCGACCCCGAGGCCGCCCGCGCCCAGCTCGAGCACATCGAGACCACGACCCGCCAGGCGCTCGCCGACGTGCGCGCCACCGCCTCCGGCATGCAGACCGTGCGCGCCGCGACCGAGATCGCCTCCGCCCGCACCGTGCTCGGCACCGTCGGGATCCAGGCCGAGGTCCCCACCGCCCTGCCGCCCCTGCACGAGGACCTCGCCGAGCTGTTCGGCTACGTGATCCGCGAAGGAGTCACCAACATCGTGCGCCACTCCCGCGCCACGCGCGCCCGGATCACCGTCGAGGAGGATGCGGTGACCGTCGCCGACGACGGCATCGGCATCCCCCACGGCGCCTCCCGCAGCGGCCTGCAGGGCCTCGAGGCCCGCGTCGTGCTCGCCGGGGGACGGCTCCGGGTCGAGACCTCCGAGACCGGCACCACCCTGAGGGCGACCATGGACCGGGCGGCATGATCCGCGTCGCCGTCGCCGACGACCAGGCCATCCTCCGCGGCGGCCTCGCCGCCCTGCTGCGCCTGGAGCCCGACCTCGAGGTGGTGGGGGAGGCCGCGACCTGCGCCGGGACGCTCGAGATGGTCCGGCAGGCAGAGCCCGACGTGCTGCTGCTGGACGTGCAGATGCCCGCCGGGGCCGACGGCGCACCGGCCGACGGGATCGGCGTCGCCGAGCGGCTGCAGGGCGCCGACGGCGCCCCGCGGATCATCGTGCTGACCACCTTCGGCCGGGCCGGCTACCTGCGGCGCACGATGGAGGCCGGGGCCGGCGGGTTCATGGTCAAGGACACCCCCGTCGAACGGCTCGTCGACGCGATCCGTCGCGTCCACCAGGGGCTGCGGGTCGTGGACCCCGAGCTCGCCGCGCAGTCCCTCGCCGTCGGCCCGAGCCCCCTGACCGCGAAGGAGACCGAGGTGCTGCAGGCCGCGGCCGTCGGCGGCACCACGGCTGCGATCGCCGGGCGGCTGTTCCTCTCCGAGGGGACGGTGCGCAACCACGTCTCCGCCGCGATCGGGAAGCTGGGGGTCGCGAACCGGGCAGAGGCCGTGAGGACCGCCTCGGACAACGGCTGGATCTGAGCCCCTGCCACGGGTGACGCGTAGTCTGCCGGGGTGGATGCGATCGAGGCCCTGCTCGGCGCGCTGATCGACATCAGCGTGCCCGCCTTCGCGATCGCCTCCATGCTCTCGATGGGGCTGCGCACCCCGCTGCGCGCCTTCCGCGACCAGCTGCGCGACCGACGCACCGTCCTCGCCGTGCTCGGTGCGAACTTCGTCGTCGTCCCGGCCGTCGGCACCCTGCTCATCTGGCTGCTCGCCGGACTGCTGCCGCACCACACGGGGGAGGGGTTCGTCATCGCGCTGTGCGCGGCCGGCGCCCCCTTCGTGCTGCAGCTCGGGGCGATGGCGCGCATCCCCTACGGCGAGACCGCCGGGCCGATGGCGGTGCTGCTGCTGGGCTCGATCGCCTTCATGCCGCTGGTGGTCCCCTTCCTCCTGCGGGACGTCGAGGTGCACGGCTGGTCCGTCGCCCAGCTGCTGCTGGGCACGATGCTCTCCCCGATGATCGCCGGCATCGTCATCGCCGCGGTCTGGCCGGGACGCGCCGATCTCTTCGCCCGGATCGCGGGCGGCGTCGCCGCGGTCTCGGCGGTGCTGATGTTCCTCTCCGGCTTCGGCGCGAACTCCGGCCTCGTGCTGGACCTGCTGCTCTCCCCGGTGCTCCTCGTCGCCGCGGGTCTCGTCGCCCTCGCCTTCGTGGCGGGCCGCTTCGCCGGCGACCTCGCCGGGGACACCCTCACCGTCCCCGACGGTCCCGCGATCCTCACCAGCCAGCGCAACATCGCCGCCGCGCTGCTGGTCGCGCGCACCGGGGCGGAGGGCAGTACGCAGACCGGCTCGATCGTCGTCGCGATCCTGCTGCTGAGCGCTGTCGGCTTCGTGATGCTCGTGCCCTACGCGCTCGCCACCGGCTACGTCCGTCGACGCCGGGCGGGGGAGCGGGCCACGCTCGGGGTGCTGCTGGGGATCGTCGGACCGAAGGACGAGTGAGCAGGCACGAGGGAGCAGGCCGGTTCGCTCAGGGCGTCGCGCCCGGGTGAGGCGGCTCATGGACCGCGCCGCGTCGCCTCCGTAAGGTGGTGGGACGTGGCATCCCTCCTGCGCATCGTCCGCTTCACCCGTGCTCTCGCCCCGCTGTACACCGCGATCATCGTCTGCTCGGTGCTCACCGCGGCGGCAGCGCTCGCCGTCCCCTTCCTGATCGGCCACGCGACCGACACGGTCGCCGGGGCCGTCGGCGGGCAGACCCCCACCTCCGCCGCGGTGCGCGCCGTGGTGCTGATCGCGGCCGCGGTGCTGGTCGCGGAGCTGTTCAACACGGTCGTGTCGAACATCGGCGGCTGGTTCGGCGACGTGATGAGCAACCGGATGCGCACGATCCTCTCGGTGCGCTACTACGACAAGCTCCTCCACCTGCCCCAGCGCTGGTTCGACGGGGAGATCACCGGCACGATCGTGGCGCGGCTGAACCGCTCGATCACCGAGATCACGAACTTCGCGAAGATGATGTCGAACTCCTTCGCATCGATGCTCATCACCACGGTCGCGGTGCTCGCGATCAGCGCGTGGTACGCCTGGCCGCTGACGGTGCTGCTGCTGATCGTGTTCCCGCTGTACGTGTGGCTGACCTCGCTCACCTCCGTGAAGTGGCAGCGGCTCGAGGGGGAGAAGAACGAGCAGGTCGACATCGCCTCCGGCCGCTTCGCCGAGGTCGTCGGCCAGATCCGGGTCGTGAAGTCCTTCGTGCGCGAGCGCTCGGAGCTCGAGGACTTCCGCCGCCGCTTCGGGTCCACCGACGCCACCACCCGCGCCCAGTCCACCCACTGGCACCGCATGGACGTGATCCGCCGCGCGGTGCTGAACCTCGTGTTCTTCGGGATCTACGTGATCATCTTCGTGCGCACCGTCCAGGGTGCCTTCACGCTCGGCGAGATGGTGCTGCTGGTGCAGCTGATGAGCATGGCCAAGGCCCCGGTGGAGTCGATGAGCTGGGTGATCGACTCCTCCCAGCGCGCCATCGCCGGGTCCAAGGACTACTTCCGCGTGATGGGGACCGAGGTCGACCCGCGCACCGCCGCGATGCTCGCCCGGGCCGAGGACGACGTGCCGCCGCCGGCGATCGAGCCGGTGCCCGGCGCCCCGGTGGTCCGCTTCCGGGACGTGTCCTTCGCCTACGAGGACGGCGAGGACGTGCTGCACGGGATCGACTTCTCCGTCGCCCGCGGGGAGAAGATCGCGCTGGTCGGCGAGTCCGGCGGCGGGAAGTCCACGATCGTGAACCTGCTGCTGGGCCTGTACGAGCCGCGCGCGGGCGAGATCGAGGTGGTGGGACGCACCAGCACCGAGCTGCCGCTGGACGAGCTGCGCTCCCGCATCGGCGTGGTCTTCCAGGACGCCTCCCTGTTCTCCGGCACCCTGCGGGAGAACATCGCCTACGGCCGGCCCGGCGCGAGCGACGAGGAGGTCGCGGGCGCCGCCCGCCGCGCGAACGCCGACGGCTTCGTGCGCCGCTTCCCCGGCGGCTACGAGCAGGTGATCGGCGAGCGGGGGCTGAAGCTCTCCGGCGGACAGCGCCAGCGCATCGCCGTGGCGCGCACGATCCTCAAGGACGCGCCCGTGCTCGTGCTCGACGAGGCGACCTCGGCCCTGGACACGAAGGCGGAGCGGCAGGTGCAGAAGGGCCTGGACGAGCTGATGGAGGGCCGCACCTCCCTGATCATCGCCCACCGCCTCTCGACCATCGCGAGCGTGGACCGGATCATCACGCTCGAGGACGGGCGGATCGACGAGATCGGCACCCCCGCCGAGCTCGCCGCCTCCGGCGGGATCTACGCCCAGCTGCTGGACCTGCAGAACAGCGGCGACCGCAAGCGCCTGGCGCGCTTCGACATCACCGGCTGAGCAGCCGCGGCAGCACCCGCACCAGCACCACCATCCCGATCAGCTCGACGAGGGTCTGGGCGACCACGGCCGCCGGGGCGAGCGGGGCCGGCATCGCGAGCGCCAGCGGCAGCACCACGAGCGAGTTGCGGGTCGCGCCGGAGAAGGTCACGGCGGTGGCGGTGGGGGCGTCCAGGCGCAGCAGGCGCGCGATCAGCAGCCCGGCCGCCGCGGCGAGCACGAGGAAGGCCGCGTAGACGGGCACGAGGGCGAGCAGCGCGCCGCCCGCGCCGAGCACCCGCGGGGTCTGCGAGGCGGCGACCGCGAGCAGCACCAGGACCATCAGCGGCACCATCGCCGGGGCGAGGTCGAGGCGGGGGGCCAGGCGCTGCAGCAGCGCGGCGGCCAGCAGCGGCAGGAGCACCAGCAGCACGAGCGCCCGCGCGAACGGGGCGGGGTCGATCGCGGACGTCGCCGCGCCGCCGACCAGCAGCGGCACCAGCACCGGCAGGGCGAGGATCTGCCCCAGCATCAGCAGGGGCGTGGCGGCCAGGAGCTTCTCGTGCGCGCCGCGGGCGAGCGCCGTGAACACCACGACGTAGTCGATGCACGGGGCGAGCAGCACCAGCAGCGCGCCGAGGAGCAGATCGGGCGAGCCGACGAGCGGGCGGGTCAGGGCCCAGACGATCACGGGCACCACCAGGAGGTTCACCGCCAGCAGCGCGAGCAGGAAGCGGGGGCCCGCGAGGGCGGCGCCCAGACGGGTGAGCGGGATGGCGTGGAAGGTCACCAGCAGCAGCGCGGCTATCGCCGGCTCGACGGCGGGCGCGAAGACCGGGGCGGTGCCCGGCGCCGCGGCACCGAGCAGGACGCCCGCCGCGATCGCGGCGAGATAGAGGGGGACCTGTCGGCGCTCGAGCAGCTGCAGCAGGTCCATGCGGGGAACTGTAGCCGGGCGCCCAGCGGGCGCCCGGGGACGGGCGGTAGCATGGCCGCGATCACAACTTCGGGGGCGACGAAGGAGCTCACATGGGATTCATCCAGGCATTCAAGGGCGCGGTCGGCGGCATGCTCGCCGATCAGTGGAAGGACTTCCTCACCGTCCCGAACGGGCTGCCGCAGACGGCGGCGCTGTTCCCGGCGGTCCCGCAGGGCACCAACGCCGGCCGCGGCTCGAACACCCGCGGCTCCGAGAACGTCATCACCAACGGCTCGAAGATCCTCGTGCCCCAGGGGTACGGCCTGATCACCGTGGTCGACGGCCGCGCGACGGGCCTGATCACCGAGGCCGGCGGCTACGAGTTCAACGACTCCTCCCCGGACGCCCGCTCCGTCTTCGCGGGCGACGACCTCCTCGCCTCGACCGTGGGCACCTCCTGGGAGCGCTTCAAGTACGGCGGCCGGCCCTCCTCGCAGCAGCTCGCCTTCTACGTGAGCCTCAAGGAGATCCCCGACAACCGCTTCGGCACCCAGTCGGAGATCTACTGGGACGACGCGTATCTGGGCGCGCAGGTCGGCGCGGTCACGCGCGGCTCCTACACGCTGCGGATCATCGATCCGCTGCTGTTCGTGCACAACTTCGTGCCCGCCTCGTTCATCTCCGCGAACGCGCCCGTGTTCGACTTCTCCGACCCCGACAACGCGGCCGGGAACCAGATGTTCCAGGAGGTCGTCGGCTCCCTCGCCCAGGCGTTCTCCCGCTACACGAACGATCCCGACAAGGGCAACCGCATCTCCCGCATCCAGGGCGACTCGGTCGGCTTCGCCCAGTCGCTCTCCGCCGCCGTCGAGGAGGGCTACCGCTGGTCCAGCGATCGCGGCCTCGCGATCGTGAAGACCGCGATCGTCTCGATCGAGTACGACCAGCGCACCCGCGAGCTGCTGGCCGACGTGCAGAAGGCCGACGCGCTCTCCGGCGCCCGCTCGCAGTCCTTCATGAACCAGGCCGCGGCGCGCGGCGTGCAGGCCGCGGGCGAGAACGGCGGCGGCGCGGGACTGGCGATGTTCGGGGCGGGCATGGGCGCCGCCGGCGGGATGGTCAACCCCGTCCAGCCGTGGGCGCCGCCCGGCCAGCAGGGCGGCCCGCAGCAGCAGGCCCCCGCCGAGGGTCAGCAGGCCCCGCAGCAGCAGGCCGCTCCCGCGCAGGAGGACCCCGTCGCGAAGCTCGCCCAGTACAAGCAGATGCTGGAGCAGGGGCTGATCAGCGAGGAGGACTACGAGGCGGCGAAGAAGGCCGCGCTCGGCCTCTGAGCCGCGCCCGCACTCCCGGAGCACTCTCTCGATGACCTCACCCCCTCCGCAGGATCCGCAGGGCCCGCCGTGGGCGCGCCCGCCGCAGCCGCCCCGGGCCCCGCAGCCCGGAGGCGCGGCGTCGTCGAGCACCGACGCCCCGATGCTCGGGGACGAGGCCGTCGCGCGCGCCGCCGAGGCCGCCGCCGGCCACAGCTCCGAGCGGATCATCGACACGAGCTCCGGCCGGGACGACGGGCTGAACAAGTGCCCGCGCTGCGGCAGCACCGAGATCCAGTACTCGCTGACCGCGAAGGCGCTGGTGTGCTCGTACTGCCGCTACAGCTGGAACGAGGACATCGCCGAGCAGCGCTTCGGGCTCGACTCCTCGATCGCGGAGCTGCGCGGCCACACCATGGCCTCCGGCACCGCGGACGTGCGCGAGGACCTCACCACCGTGACCCTGAAGTGCCAGGGCTGCGGCGCGGAGATCGTCCTCAACGTCGACCAGCAGATGCAGGCCCGCTGCCACTGGTGCCGCCAGACCCTCTCGATCAACTCGCAGATCCCCAACGGCGCGGTGCCGGACGCGGTGCTGCCCTTCCTGCTCACCCGAGAGGAGGCGGTCGAGCGGATCGACGCCTTCGCCGGGAAGCGCAAGACCTTCGCGCTGGGCCGCTTCACGCAGGAGTTCGTGCCCGAGAACGTGATGGGCGTGTACATCCCGTATCTCGTGGTCGACGGGAACATGCATGCCGTGCTGCGCGGCAACGGCGAGGTCACCACCCGCGAGTACACGGTGCGGCGCCGCGTGGGCAAGGACAACTACGTCACCGAGACCTACTACGACGCGGACGTCTACGCCGTCCAGCGCGCCTTCGACCTTCTGGTCGACGACCTCACCGTCGAGTCCGCGAGCCGGTTCGACGCGGACGAGAACGAGGAGGCGACCAACAACATCCTGAGCGCCGTCCAGCCCTACGACACCGAGAACGCGGTCACCTACAACTCGAACTACCTCAGGGGCTTCACCTCCGAGCGGCGCGACCTGAACGTCCGGGACGTCGACGCCGAGGTGGAGAACCGGTTCCTCGCGATCGCCCGGGCGAAGGCCGCCCCCACCATCTCCCGCTACGACCGCGGGGTGCGCTGGAAGGAGGAGGGCGTGGCCGTGCACGGCACGCGCTGGGTGTCGATCTACGTGCCGGTGTGGCTGTACAGCTACGCCGACTCCGCCAAGGGCGAGGGCGCGCTCACCCACTACATCGCGGTCAACGGCCGCACCGGCACCACGATGGGCTCCGTGCCCGTCTCCCATCCGAAGATCTTCGCCGCCTCCTGCGCCGCGGGCGCCGTCGCCGCCGTGGTCGGCGCGCTCGCCGGCCTCGCCTACATGTTCTTCTGATGAGCACGCCGACCACGACCGACCACCCCCGAGGAGGCCCGCATGCACCCGCTGCTCGCTGAGATCGCCGCGGACCCGACCGCCGCGATGCTGCTGGCCGACTCCGGGGACGGCGCCGCCGGGATCGCCTTCCCCTTCCTGCTCGGCCCGGCCGTGTTCCTGGGCACCTACCTCGGCATCTACCGCTATTACCGCAACCAGGACAAGCGGCACGAGTTCGAGAAGAAGACCGACGTCGCCGTCGGCAACCTCCGCACCGGCGACCGCCGCGTCGGGACCAACAACCGCCAGAAGAGCCGCAGCATGGCCGGTCGCAACAGCACCGACCACCTCGAGCGGGTGCGCCGGATCCGGGTGGACTGAGGTGGGCGCGGCCGAGGTGATCGTCATCGGCGCGGGGCTCTCGGGCCTCGTCGCAGCGACGGAGATCGCCGACTCCGGTCGCCGTGTGCTCCTGCTCGAGCGGGAGGGCGAGCAGGACCTGGGTGGGCAGGCCTGGTGGAGCTTCGGCGGGCTGTTCCTGGTGGACAGCCCCGAGCAGCGCCGACTCGGGATCCGCGACTCGCTCGAGCTCGCCCGACAGGACTGGCTCGGATCCGCCTCCTTCGAGGAGCCCGACGGCTCCGATGATCACTGGCCGCGCCGCTGGGCCGAGGCGTACCTGCAGTTCGCGGCGGGGGAGAAGCGCGAGTGGCTGCGTGCGATGGGGCACCGGATCTTCCCCGTGGTCGGCTGGGCCGAGCGGGGCGACGGCCGCGCCGAGGGGCACGGCAACTCCGTGCCCCGCTTCCACCTCACCTGGGGGACGGGACCGGGCCTCGTCGAGCCCTTCGCCCGACGTCTCGCCGCGCACCGCGAGGCGGGGCGGATCGCGCTGCGCACCCGGCACGCGGTGGAGGACCTCCTGGTGGAGGAGGGGCGCGTGGTCGGGGTGCGCGGCAGCGTGCTCGCGCCCGACGACTCCCCGCGCGGCGCCGGCTCCACCCGGGAGGTTGTCGGCGACTTCGAGGAGCGGGCCGCGGCGGTGCTGCTCGCGACCGGCGGGATCGGCGGGAACGAGGAGCTGGTGCGCTCGCTGTGGCCCGAGGAGCTCGGCACCATGCCGGAGGACTTCGTGCACGGGGTGCCCGCGAGCGTGGACGGCGCCGGGATGCTCGCCGCCGAGCGGGCCGGAGCGCGCTGGATCCACCGCCACCGCATGTGGCACTACACCGAGGGGATCTGCAACTGGGACCCCGTCTGGCGCGGCCACGGGATCCGGATCCTGCCAGGACCGTCCTCGCTGTGGGTCGACGCGCGCGGCCATCGCCTGCCCGCCCCCGCCTATCCCGGCTTCGACACCACGGGCACCCTGCGCCATCTGCGCACCACCGGCCACGACCACTCCTGGTTCGTGCTGACCCGGAAGATCATCGAGAAGGAGTTCGCGCTCTCCGGCAGCGAGCAGAACCCGGACCTGACCGGCAAGGACTGGAAGCAGGTGCTCGGACGGGTGCGGCCCGGCGCGCCCGGTCCGGTGCAGGCCTTCCTCGACCGCGGCGAGGACTTCCTCCAGGCCCGCGACGTGGAGGGGCTCGTCGACCAGATGAACGCGCTGGTGGGGGAGGACCTGATCGACGCCCGTGCGCTCGAGCGCACGATCCGTGCCCGGGACGCCGAGGTGGGCAACCGCTTCTCGAAGGACGCCCAGATCACCGCGCTGCGCGGCGCGCGCGGCTATCTCGGCGACCGCCTGATCCGCACCGCCTCCCCGCACCGGCTGCTCGATCCCTCGGCGGGTCCGCTGATCGCGGTGCGCCTGCACGTGCTGCTGCGCAAGACCCTCGGCGGTCTCGAGACCGACCTCGGCGGGCGGGTGCAGCGCCACGGCGGCGCATCGCTGCCGGGGCTCTATGCGGCGGGTGAGGCGAGCGGATTCGGGGGCGGCGGCGTGCACGGCCACAACGCGCTCGAGGGCACCTTCCTCGGCGGCTGCCTGTTCTCCGGCCGCCAGGCCGCCGCGGGCGTGCTCGAGGACCTGCGGTGAGCACGGCCCCGGGATGTCGGGCGCTGCTGCTCGTCGGCGCGGTGGGCGTGGGCAAGACGACGACTGCCGACGCGATCGGAGACGAGCTCGAGGGCCGGGGCGTCCCCGGGGCCGTGATCGACCTCGATGCGATTCGCCGGGGCTGGCCCGCGCCGCCCGGGGACCGCTTCAACAGCGCGATCGAGCTTGCGAACCTACGTGCCGTGGCGCAGAACTTTCGAGAGGCCGGTGCGGAGGTCCTGGTCGCGGCTGGAGTGATGGAGAAGAGGGCGGCCCGGGCCCGCTATGAAGAGGCGGTGGGCGTCCCGCTGACGGTTGTACGGCTCGTCGCGCCCCGTGACCTGGTGCGCTCGCGCCTCCACCGCCGCCACGAACTCGAACCGGAGTCGCTGACCTGGCACCTCGACCGCTTCGACGAGCTCACCGCGATCCTCGACGCCGCCGCAGTCGAGGACGTCACCGTCCCGGTCGCCGAGGACCCCCGCGCCACGGCCCGTGCCGTGCTTGATGCCGTGTGGCGAGGGGAGCTCGGTCGACGGATCGACGATGTCGTCGAGGACCGTGTCGAGCTGGGGACCTTCAAGACCACCGGGTCGGAGTTCGAGCGCCGTCACCCCTCCGTCTGAGCGGCGCCCGGCAGCAGGATCGTCGAGAAGTCGTCCTCGCCGTGGCCGGCGGCGATCTCCGCGTCGAGCGAGGCCAGTGCGCCGCGCAGCGCGGGCAGGTCGCTGCCGGGGCGAGACGAGCCGTCGGACGCAGCGCCGTCGACGGTGTCGATCATCAGCCGGGCGTCCTTCGCGATGGCGTCCGCAGTGAAGTCCCCTCCCACGGTCGAGCGCTCCCCGCGCACGAACGGCCCCTTCATCCCCGCGATGAACGCGAGCCCGGTGGCGCCGAGCATGTCCAGGGTCGCCTCCGCGGAGGTGCCGGTCGCCTCGCCGAAGGCGAGCGCCTCCCGCAGGCCCTGCGCGGAGACGGCCAGGGCCAGGTTCGCCAGCAGCTTCCCGACGGCGGCCTCCCGGCCGGAGCCGACGCCGCGCAGGCGCTCCGGGTCGGCCCAGGGGGCGACGACGTCGAGGACCTGCTCGCGCCGTGCGTCGTCGGGAGTGCCGACGTAGACGCCGAGGCTGCCGTTGCGGGCCGGGCCCAGGGTGCCGACCACGGGAGCGCCCACGTACGTGGGGACGGCGGCGGCGAACTCCTCGGCGTCGGCGGGGGAGACGGTGGTGGTGTCCACCCAGGTGACGCCGCCCGGGATCAGGGACGGGACGATCACGGTCTCCCGCACCGCGTCGGGGCCGAACAGCGAGGTGACGACCAGCTCGGCGTCCGCGACGGCCTCGTCGGCGGTGGAGGCGACTGCGGCGCCCGCCTCGGCGAGGCGCTGTGTGCGGGAGGCGGTGCGGTTCCAGACGGTGAGCTCGTGGTCGGGGAGCAGATGGAGAGCCAGCTCGGTGCCCATGCGGCCGGTGCCCAGGAACGCGATTCTCATGCCGCCAGTGTGCCACCGGGCCGTCCACAGCGGCCTGTCGTCCGGCCCCGGGAACGTGCACAATGGAAGTCATGACTCCTCGCCTCTCCCGTCGCCGGGCGCTCGTCGCCGCTGCCGCTGCCGGGCTCGGACTGCCCGCCGCCGCCACCGCCACCGCCGCGGAGCCCGCGCGTCGGGGCGGTCCGTTCCAGTCGCTGCGCGCCGCGACCTTCAACGCCTCCCTGAACCGCGGCCGTGAGGGGCAGCTGCTCGAGGACCTCGCCACCGGGAAGGACGCCCAGATCCGGGCGGTCGCCGAGGTCATCCAGATCAACAGCCCCGACATCCTGCTGCTCAACGAGTTCGACCACGACGACGAGGGACGCGGCGTGGACCTCTTCCGCGAGAAGTACCTCGAGGTGCCGCAGAACGGGCAGAGCCCCGCCTTCTACCCCTACGCCTTCACCGCCCCCGTGAACACGGGCGTGCCCTCCGGCCTGGACCTGAACCGCGACGGCGCCGTCGCGGGCCCGGATGACGCCTGGGGATTCGGCCAGTTCCCCGGCCAGTACGGGATGGTGGTCCTCTCCCGCTACCCGATCCTCACCGATCAGGTGCGCACCTTCCAGAACCTGCGCTGGGCGGACATGCCGCAGAACCTGCTGCCCACCGAGTTCTACGGGCCGGAGATCTCCCCGCAGCTGCGGCTGAGCTCGAAGTCGCACTGGGACGTGCCGGTGCAGATCGGCACGGACGTCCTCCACGTCCTCGCCGCACACCCCACCCCGCCGAGCTTCGACGGTCCCGAGAAGCGCAACCAGCGCCGTAACCACGACGAGATCCGGCTGTGGGTCGACTACCTCCAGCCGGGCCGTCGCTCGCAGTGGATCGTCGACGACGCCGGGGTGCGCGGCGGTCTGGATCCCAGCGCCCCCTTCGTGATCCTCGGCGACTTGAACTCCGACCCGGTCGATGGTGACTCCTGGCCCGGCGCGATCGAGCAGCTCCTGCGCCATCCCCGCGTCCAGGACCCCAAGCCCACCAGCGACGGCGCCGTCGAGGCGGCCGAGACGCAGGGAGGCGCGAACGCCGGGCACGGCGGCGAGGCGCGGTACGACACCGCCGACTTCGCCGAGCCCACCCCGGGGAACCTCCGCGTCGACTACGTGCTGCCCGCCCGCGAGCTGCAGATCGCCTCCTCGGCCGTGTACTGGCCGCGCCAGGGCGAGCCGGGCAGCGAGCTGACCGGCAGCCACCCCTTCCCCACCTCCGACCACCGCCTGGTGCGGGTGGACCTGCAGGTGAAGGCGTGAGCCCGGCCTCCGCCCCGCTCCTCGACGTCGCCGCGCT
The DNA here is from genome assembly GCF_001293905.1 of Brachybacterium sp. SW0106-09. Lineage (NCBI taxonomy): Bacteria > Bacillati > Actinomycetota > Actinomycetes > Micrococcales > Dermabacteraceae > Brachybacterium > Brachybacterium sp. SW0106-09. The sequence continues at coordinate 83,192 of NZ_BCAK01000006.1, read as the reverse complement.
GCACGCGCTGATCGACGAGATCGGGCAGGAGGGTCGCCCCCTGGTCCTGCTCGACGTGCGCTGGGCGCTCGACGGCAGCAAGGGCGAGCACGACCACCTCGCCGGGCATCTCCCCGGCGCGGTCTACGTCGACCTCGGCACCGAGCTCGCGGCCCCGGCGCGCCCCGAGGCGGGCCGTCACCCGCTGCCCGACCCCGCGGACTTCGCCGCGACCCTGCGCCGTCTCGGCGTCACCGAGGACTCCCGCATCGTCGCCTACGACGACACCGACGGCGGCCCCGCCGCCCGCCTGGTGTGGATGCTGCGCGCCCTCGGCCACGAGGCCTCCGTGCTCAGCGGCGGCCTGCACGCCTGGAACGGACCGCTCGAGAGCGGGCCCGTCACCCCGGAGCCCGGGGACGTGCCGGTGCGGGACTGGCCCGCGGACCGGATCGCGAGCGCCGACGAGGTCGCGCAGCTCGCCGCCTCCGAGGGGGCCGTCGTGATCGACGCCCGCGCCCCCGAGCGCTATCGCGGCGAGGTCGAGCCGATCGACCCGCGCGCCGGCCACGTGCCCGGCGCCGTGAACCTGCCCTATGCCGGCAACCTCGATCCGGAGCGGCGCTTCCTTCCCCCCGAGGAGCTGCGGGAGCGCTTCGAGGCCGCCGGCGTCACGGCGGACGGCGAGGCGGTCGTGTACTGCGGCTCCGGCGTCACCGCCACCCACGACCTGCTCGCGCTCGAGGCCGCGGGCTTCCCGCGGGTGCGGCTCTTCCCCGGCTCCTGGTCGCAGTGGAGCGCGGACCCCGAACGGCCCGTCGCCGTCGGCCCGAACCCCTGAGCCCCCTCCCGCTCACGCTCCCGGGTTGATCTCCCGGATCGCCGCGATGATCTCGCGGTGCCGGCGTCGCTGCGCGGGACGCTGCTCCTCGGGCACGTCCTGGCCCAGCACCGCCGCCCAGATCGGGACCATCTCCTCGCGGTACGAGTGCCCGTGCCCGCCCGGCGCCGCGATCGACAGCGGCATGTCCGAGGCGATCTGCCAGAAGGTGATCCACGGGAACCAGCGCATCGCCGGGGTGACGTCGTGCCCCACCCGTTCCTGCAGCCAGGCCGGCTCCCGCCACAGCAGCGACGGATCGAACCACACCACCGGGTCCGAGGGATGCTGGGCGAAGACCACGCGCGGGCTCTCCCACGGCACGTACAGCCCGCCCCAGTAGTTGCGGTCCAGGTCCCGGGGACGGGTGACCACGCGGACGTGCCGGCCGTCGTCGATGATCGGCGCGACCGCGGGGGAGCCGGGCCGGGCACGGGAGGTCAGCTGCTCCCACAGCGGGGTGAAGCTCGGGGTGCCCGTCCACACCGCCCCGTCGACCGTGCGCAGCAGCTCGGGCAGGTCGCGGAACGCGGCGGTGCCGCCGAAGGCGCCCAGCGACTCGCCGGCCACGTACAGGCGCGGACGCCGCTCAGGCGGGAGCTGTGCCATCCGGCGCCGCACGCCCTGGACCAGCAGCGCGCCGGCGCGCTGCGGGGAGCGGCGGTCGGCGAGATAGGTGAGGGGGCTCGGGAAATAGGAGTACTGGAGGGAGGCGGTCGCGCAGTTCCCCGCGGTGAGGAACTCGATCGCGGACAGCGACCACTCCTGCAGCCAGCCGGTGCCGGTCCCGGTGAACAGCACCAGCACCTCCCGGTCCCAGGCGCCGGTGCGGTCCAGCTCCGCGATGACCGCGTCGACGGTGTCCTCGAGGGTGCGGGAGCCGGACTTCGCGGCGTACACGCGGATCGGCTCGGCCGCCTCTCGGCCGACGGTGCGGGAGATCGTGGCCGCCTCCGCGCCGGCGGAGACGATCTTGCGGCCCGGCGCGCCGAGGGACTGCCAGGTCTCCAGCGAACCCGGCCCGCCCGAGCGCAGCGCGGAGGTGGGGCGGGGCACGTCGGGGGAGATCAGCCGGTTCGCCGCGTCGGCCCGCTCGATCATGCCCTCGAGCACCCGCCCGCGGATCAGCCGGTCCACCGCCACCGCGACCGTCGCGGCGGTCAGCAGCAGCGAGGCGGCGCCGACCACGCGCGCCGGCAGGTAGGGACGCAGCAGTGAACGGTAGAAGTGCGCGGTCGCGACGGTGGACCGGGCGGCGACGAGCGCGGCGAGGGAGAACCCGGCCCCGGCCGCCGTGCCGACCAGGTGCGTGGCGAGGTTCTTGGGCTCCTGGTGGACCAGATGGCTGATCTCCCGCTGCCGCATCACCCCTCGCACCCACGAGTAGGCGGTGATGCCGACGAGGGCGCACGCCCCCGCCCAGCGGGCGCGGCGGCGATGGTCCGGGGCGATGTCCACCTCGAGGCCGATCGCGGCGCCGGCGCGGCGCACGGCACGGCCGGCGAGGGCGCCGGCGGCGTAGCCGTAGACCTCCGACAGCCCGATGTTCACCGCCCACATCCACCAGGTGCGGGGCAGCAGGCTCGGGGAGGTCGAGATCCATGCGGTCAGCGAGGCGCCGAGGAAGCCGCCGGTGTCCAGCGGGGCGGCGATCGCCGAGCGGCGCGCCCCGCGACGCGCCCGGCGGGTGGTGCGTCGCAGCGCTCGCGCGGCGCCGCCGGTGAGGCCGGTCAGGGAGGACAGGGCTGAGGCGGGGCCGAAGCGCATGGGGGAAGGCTATCGGAGGACGTCCGGCAGGCGCGATGCGCTTCCTCCGTACCCTGGGGGCATGAAGATCCTGCTTCCCGACACCATGCCCCTGGACCCGACGCTGCCGGAGGGCTGGGAGGCGGTCGTGGTCGACGCCCGCGCCGAGATCCCCGCCGCCCATCACGACGCCGCCGCCCTCGTGGTCTGGGGCTCCTCCCGCCGCCACCTCGCCTCCGCCGCCGCGGACCTGCCGCAGCTGCGGCTGGTCCAGTCCCTCGCCGCCGGGGTCGAGGGGATCCTCGCCGCCGGCTTCGCGGACGACGTCGTCGTCGCCACCGGCGCGGGCCTGCACTCGAGGACCGTCAGCGAGCATGCGCTCGCCCTGCTGCTCGCCCTCGTGCGGCGCCTGCCCGAGGCCCGCGAGGCGCAGGAGCGCCACGAGTGGAGCGACGAGCTCGGGGGCCTGCAGCCCCTGCACCCCGAGGGACGCCTCACCACGCTGCTCGGCGCGCGCGTGCTGATCTGGGGCTTCGGCAGCATCGGGCAGACCCTCGCCCCGATGCTGCAGGGCCTCGGCGCCCAGGTGCGCGGCGCCGCTCGCAGCGCCGGCACCCGCGCCGGCGTCGAGGTGATCGCCGAGGCCGATGTGCCCGCCGCCCTGCCGGGCACCGACGTGCTGGTGAACATCCTGCCCGCCACCGAGCGGACCGCCGGGATCGTGGGCCGCGAGGTGCTCGCCGCGCTGCCGGACCACGCGATCCTCGTCAACGTCGGCCGCGGCGCGACCGTCGACCAGGTCGCGCTGCGCGAGGCGCTCGAGGCGGGGACTCTCGGCGCGGCCGGCCTCGACGTCACCGAGCCCGAGCCGCTCCCGGAGGGCGACCCGCTGTGGGACGCGCCGCGCCTGCTGATCACCCCGCACGGTGCGGGAGGCCGGCCCGTCGGCGCCGACGAGCGGATCGCCGCGAACCTCCGCGCCCTGGTCGAGGGCGGCGAGGTGCTGCACCCGGCCGCGCGCTGACGCCGCGCCGGGGCGCCTCAGCCGGCGAGATCGGCGGCGAGGCGCTCGACGGCCCGGGCCGAGGTCTCCGCGACCACGTCGATCTCGAGGTGGAACTGCTGACCGGCGGCGGGACCGCACAGGTCCGAGACGGCGCGCAGCGCCACGAAGGGCACGCCGAGCGCCTCGGCGGTGCGGGCGGTGGCGGTGGTCTCCATGTCGGCGCTGAGCGCGCCGGGGAACCGCTCCCGCATCGGGTCCGCCAGCGGGGCGGTGACGAAGGCGTCGCCGGCGAGCATCAGCCCGCGCCGCACCGCGGCCGTCTGGTCGGCGCGGGCGGCGCGCTCGGCCCGGTCCGCCCAGGACGTCTCGGCCACGATCCGCTCGGGCCCGCCGGGCAGCTGCCCGGGGGCGTAGCCGAAGGCGGTCGCGTCCGCGATCGACCAGGCGAAGGTCTCGCCCACGATCACGGTGCCCACCTCGACATCCGCGGCGAGGCCGCCGCAGGAGCCGGCGGCGACCACGAGGGCGGGGGAGAGGGCGAGGACGCCCCAGGTCGCGGCCGCGGTCGCGGCGGCGACGCCGATGCCGGTGGTGACCACGACGGCCTCGGACCCGCCGAGGCGACCGCGGACGGCCGCGACCGGGGCGGGGAAGGGGACCTCGACGGGGGCGGGGCCCTCGAGGCGGGAGGTCAGCGGCGCGGCCTCCTCGGGCATCGCGACGAGGACCAGCAGGGGAGCGGGGGCGGAGGTCTCAGGCATGGTCGAAGCGTACCGGCGGGCCGGAGTCCGGCCGGTGCCGCTCCCGCACCGTCCAGGCGGGTTCGTTAGTCTGGGCGGACCGGCACAGAGGCGGCCCGAGCGGCCGCGGACAGGAGGGCAAGCGATGGGTCGCATCCGAGACGCCGTGGTGACGGGGGCTCGCGCCGCCGCGAGGATCCCGATCCCCTCCGCCCTCACCCATCAGGCGCTGCGCGAGGCCCGCAGCCCGCAGCCTCCCTCGCACGTGCTGAAGTCCCATGCGATCGAGCAGGAGATGATCGGCCGCACCCGCACCGTGTGGCTGGACCGCCACCACCGCGGCAACGGCCTGATCATCCACCTGCACGGCGGCGCCTACGTCTCGGGCCCCTTCACCAGCGACTGGGCCTGGCTCTCCCGCCAGGTCGAGGCGCAGGACTGCGCCGGGCTCATGGTCGACTACCGCAACGCCCCCGACCACCAGCACCCCGTCGGCCGGGACGACGTCGAGGCGGTCCTCGCCGCGCTCGCGGCCGACGGGCGGCTGGGCGAGGGCCCGTGGGTCCTCAGCGGCCAGCACTCCGGCGGCGGGCTCGCCGTGGTCGTCGCGCGGCGACTGGTCGAGCAGGAGTCCGAGGCGCTCGCGCCGGTGCCCGCCCCGGCCGCGATCGTGCTGATGTCGCCCTGGCTGGACCTGGAGCTGTCCGCTGCGTGGATGAGCGAGACGGACCAGTCCGATCCGGTGCACGAGCGGCGCCTGCTGCGCGATGCGGCCCGCCGCTACGCCGGGCGCACCCCGCTGGACGATCCGGACCTCTCCCCGATCAACCGGGGCCTGGAGGGCCTGCCGCCGCTGCACCTGAGCGTCGGCCAGAAGGACCTCTTCGCCTCCGACGCGCGGGTCGCTCGGCTCCAGCTCGAGGAGAACGGCGAGGAGGTCGCCTATCGGGAGATCGGCGGCCGCCTCGGTCTGCAGCTGATCCCGCGCAAGGGCGAGGACATCGAGCGGCTGCACCGCGAGCAGTCCGAGCTGATCGGCCGCGCCCTGGGCCGGAAGGACCGGGACGGCCGGGAGGGCTGAGCGGCCCCGTCAGCCCTCGACGATCACGAGCGAGGGGGCGGGGGCGGCGACGGTCCAGCGGTGCCGCGGCATCGCCTTCACCAGCCCCGCCACGAGCAGGGCGTGGCCCACCAGGTAGGTCAGCATCACCACCTCGGTGCTGAAAGCGATCGCGGCGCCGGGCAGGAACCAGTCCATCCCCAGCAGCGAGCTCGACAGCAGGAACAGGGTGCCTCCCGTCCAGGTCAGGCCGTTGCCGCCGGCGGAGAGGAAGGCCATCGTCGCCAGCGCCACCGCATAGGCGGCCACCATCGGCAGCAGGGAGCCGGCCCCGTCCGCGCAGGCGACGAACAGCCCGATCACCACGGCGCCGTAGGGGATCGCGAGCGCGATGCGCATCGGGTCGCGGGAACGGGTCCACAGCGGCACGAGCGCGGCCGAGTAGCAGATCAGCGCGCCCAGGAAGCCGACGACGGCGAGCATCCCGCTGCCCTCGACGGGGACCTGCCCCACGCTGTCGCCGATCCATGCGCAGACCAGGGCGCCGAGCATCAGCCCCGTCGTGCGGGAGCGGTACGGGGCTGCGGTGAGCACCACGGCGATGAGCACCGGGGCGAACATCGGCTGGGTGATCCGGCCGATCAGATCCGCGTCGGCCAGGAGCGCGCCGAGGTGGACCAGTGCGAGGAGCGCATAGGCCCCCCACAGGGCGCGATGGGCCGAGCGGATCGTGGACACCGTCCCAGCGTAGGAAGCAGATCCTGGCTCTGACCAGGGATCGACCGCCGGACTGGGGCACGTTTGGGTAACGGCGGACACGGTTCGGTCACGACGGGGGAGGGATGTCCGAAATGCCGCGCCGGGGGTGCCCTCACATCTGCTGCGGCGCCTCCACCCCGAGCGCGTCGAGGCCCTCGACGAGCACCCGCTCGGCGAGCTGTGCGAGGGCGAGACGGCCCGCGCGCACCTCCGCGTCGTCCTCCTTGAGGATCGGGGAGGCGTCGTAGAACGCGGTGAACGCCTGCGCGAGGGAGAAGAGATACGCACACAGGCGGTGCGGCTCGTACTCCGCGCCGACGGAGGCGAGGACCGGGCCGAACTCGAGCAGCTGCAGCGCGAGCGCCCGCTCCGCGTCGTTCACGACCAGGGGCGCCGCCGCGGCGGTGACGCCGGCCGTCTCGGCCCGTCGGCCGATCGAGCGGATCCGTGCCACCGCGTACTGGAGGTAGGGCGCGGTGTTGCCGGTCAGCGCCAGCATCCGGTCGAGGTCGAAGGTGTAGTCCGAGTCGTGCGCGGTGGAGAGGTCGGCGTACTTCACGCCGCCGATCCCGATCGCGTGCGCGATCTGCTCGCGCTCCTCGTCGGAGAGGTCGGGGCGCAGCTCGTCGATGACGGTGCGGGCCTTCGCCACCGCCTCCTCCAGCAGCGCCATCAGCCGCAGCGAGGCGCCGGAGCGGGTGCGCAGGATCTTGCCGTCCTCGCCGAGCACGGAGCCGATCTTCACATGGGTCGCCTCGACCGTCTCAGGCAGCCAGCCCGCCTCCCGTGCGGTGGCGAACACCATCCGGAAGTGGAGCTCCTGCGCGGTGCCGACGACATAGGCGATGCGGTCCGCCCTGAGGTCCCGCACGCGATGGCGGATCGCGGTGAGGTCCGTGGTGGCGTAGCCGTAGCCTCCGTCGGACTTGCGGATGATCAGCGGCAGCGGCTGCTCGTCGCGCCCGGTGAAGCCCTCCGGGAAGACGCACAGCGCCCCGTCGGAGATCCGGGCGATCCCGGCGGCCTCCAGATCGGTGCAGGTGGTCTCGAGCTGGTCGTTGTAGGTCGACTCGCCGGCGAGGTCCTCGTCGGTCAGCGTCACGTCCAGCATCTCGTAGATGCGGTGGAAGTACTCCTTGGACAGCCCCACCAGGTGCGTCCAGATGCGCAGCGACTCGGCGTCCCCGGACTGGAGGGTCGCCACGCGCCGACGCGCTCGCGCGGCGAAGCCGGACTCGCCGTCGGCGGCGGCCTCGGAGGCGTCGAACTTCCCGCGCGCCGCCTGGTAGAACGCGTTGGGGTCGGTGGTCAGCAGCTCCGCCTCGGCGCTGTCCTCGCCCACCTCGAGGAGGTGCTCGATGAGCATCCCGAAGGGGGTGCCCCAGTCGCCGATGTGGTTCTGGCGCACCACGGTGTGTCCGAGCTTCTCCAGGGTGCGCGCGATCGAGTCGCCGACCACGGTGGTGCGCAGGTGTCCGACGTGCATCTCCTTGGCCACGTTCGGCGCCGAGTAGTCGAGCACCACGGTCTCCGCCCGCTCGGGGGAGGGGACGCCGAGGCGGGCGTCGCCCGCGAGCTCGGCGGCCTGCGCGGCGACCCAGTCGGTGCGCAGGCGGATGTTCAGGAAGCCGGGTCCGGCGATCTCCGGGGTCTCCGCCATGTCCGAGAGGTCCACGGCCGCGAGGATGTCCGCGGCGATGTCGCGGGGCTTGCGGCCGAGGCGCTTGGCCAGTCCCATCGCGGCGTTGCACTGGAAGTCCGCGAACTGCGAGGGGCGGATGATCGGGTCGGCATCCGCGAACTCGGACCCGAAGGCGGCGGCGAAGGCGGACTGGAAGCGCTCGGTCAGCGCGATCTCGGGAGCTGGCATGCGTCCCAGAGTAGTGGCCCTCCCGCACGGTCGGGGGACAGCCCCCTGGCCGCGGACAGCAGCGGTGCCTACCCTGGCTCCATGCGTTCCCTCCTGAGCCTGGTCCTGAACATCATCTGGCTGCTGACCGCCGGCTGGTCGCTCTTCCTCGGCTACCTCCTCGCCGGGATCCTGGCCTGCCTCCTCGTCGTCACCATCCCGTTCGGACTCGCGTCCTTCCGCATCGCGGGCTTCGTGATCTGGCCCTTCGGCCGCGAGGTCGTCGACACCGGCCGCGGCGGCGCCGCCGGCACGATCGGCAACGTGATCTGGTTCGTGATCGCCGGCTGGTGGCTCGCGCTCGGCCACGTCGTCACCGCGCTCGCCCAGGCCGTCACGATCATCGGCATCCCGCTCGCGTGGGCGAACCTCAAGCTGATCCCCGTGACCTGCTTCCCCTTCGGCAAGGAGATCCTCGACGCGGACTCGGCCCGCGCCCGCATGCTCCCCACCGCGCGGTGAGCATGGCGCATCCCGGCGTCGACCAGGACGAGTACCGCCGCCTCAGCGACCTGCTCGCCGTGGGCCTGGCCGTGGTCAGCACCCGGCAGGGGCCCCACGACCTCCTCGTCACCGTCGACTCCTATCTCGACATCTCCTACGACCCGCCGACGATGGGCCTGGCCCTGTACGGGCTCTCCCGCGCCGCGGAGGCGGTGGAGGAGGCGGGCCACTGCTGCCTGAGCCTGCTCGCCGAGGACCAGCAGGCGCTCGCCGACCGCTTCGGCACCCCCGGCGCGCCGCTGCAGGGGATGCTCGCCGGGATCGAGGCGGGGCGCACCGCCGACGGGGACGCGATCCTCCCCGGCGCGCTCGCCCACTTCGCGCTGCGCATCGAGCAGGGCGTCGACGCCGCGACCCACCGCCTGCTGATCGGTCCCGTCGTCGGGATGGGGCAGGGCGGCGCCGAGGCGGGTCCCGCGATCCGCTTCGCGGGGGAGAAGCGGGAGCTGCGGCCGTGAGCGCCCTGCTGCGCCTGGCCCTGCGGGCGGTCGCCCGGGCCGGCCGCTTCGACGTGCGCGAGGACTACCAGCGCGTCCGCGCCCTCCAGCGACGTCTGGCCGCGCTGCCGACGGCCCTTTACCGCACCCCCACATGGGACACCTTCTCCGACGCCCCCGACGGGCATCGCGTGCCGGTGCGGGTGTTCGCGCCGACCGAGCGACGTCGCGAGGACCTGCTGCTGTTCTTCCACGGCGGCGGCTGGGTCACCGGCGACATCGAGAGCTACACCCCCGCCTGCGCCACCATGGCGGACCTCACCGGCTGCCACGTCGCCTCCGTCGACTACCGCCTCGCGCCCGAGCACCCCTTCCCCGCCGGGCTCGAGGACTGCTACGGCGTCGCGCGCGGCCTGCTGGAGGACCCGGGCCGGGCGGGGCTCACGGACCCGGACCGGATCGTCCTGGTCGGGGACTCCGCGGGAGGGAACCTCGCCGCCGCCGTCTCGCTGCTGCTGCGCGAGAGCGGCCACCGCGTCCCCTCGCGCCAGATCCTGCTCTACCCGGTCACCCACTACGACCACGACCCCGCCACCTCCCCCTTCGAGTCCGTGCGCCGGCTCGGCGACCGCTACCGGCTCACCAGCACGGAGGTCCAGGACTATCTCGACCTGTACGTCCCGTACCCCGCGCTGCGCCGCAGCCGCCTGGTCGCCCCGCTGATGGCCGAGGACCTCTCCGGACAGCCGGACACCCTCCTGCTCAGCGCGGGCCTGGACCTGCTGTGCGACGAGGGGGAGGCCTACGGACGCGCGCTCGCCGCGGCCGGGAACCGGGTGCGGATCCACCGCCTCGAGGAGGCGCTGCACGGGGTGATCACCCTGCCCCGCTTCGCGCGCCCCCTGAAGGAGGCGTACGAGGTGATCGACGAGTTCCTGGAGCAGGGGCCGTGAAGCTCTCCCTGCCGGTCCGGCGACGGCACTGGGTGCGCCTGGACAACGCCTCGAACATCTTCCTCGCCGCGCGCAGCGACGTGGACACCAAGGTCTTCCGCATGGCCGCCGAGCTGGACCACGAGGTCGACCCGGCGCTGCTGCAGGAGGCCCTGGACGCGACCTACGAGCGCTTCCCGCTCTACCACGCGGTGCTGCGCCGCGGCGTGTTCTGGTACTACCTCCAGGACAGCGACCTCCGCCCCGTCCTCGAGCCGGAGACCGAGCACACCTGCGCCCCGATCTACCAGGCGGACCGCCGCACCCTGCTGTTCCGCGTCGTCCACCACCGCCGCCGCGTGAGCCTCGAGGTGTTCCACGCCCTCTCCGACGGGACCGGGGCGCTGTGGTTCCTCACCGCCCTGCTGGAGGAGTACTGCCGCCGCCGCTTCGCCCCCGAGGACACGACGGACGTGGCGGGCTCGGTGGAGCCGGAGGTCCACGAGCTGGCCGCCGACTCCTTCGCCCACCACTTCCGTCGGCGCACACGGGCCGAGCGCGCCGCCCGGGCGCGGGAGGAGCAGGAGCGGGCCGCGCACGAGGAGGAGTTCAGCCGCGAGGCCGCCTCCGCGATGCTGCGCGCCGAGGAGGAGGAGCCCGCGGGCGAGGACCGCGAGACCTCCGGAGCCCCCGACCCCGCCCCGCCCGCGCCGCGACGGGTGCTGCGCCTGCGCGGCACCCGCACCCCCGACCACCGCACCCGCGTCCTCGAGCTGACGATGCCCGTGTCGCCCGTGCTCGCCCTCGCGAAGGGGGAGGGGGTGGCGATGTCGATGTTCCTCACCGCCGCGTTCTTCGAGGCGATCCGCCGCACCGGCGCGCTGGAGCGGGACGCCCGCGGCGCCCGCACCCTCGCCGCCTCGGTGCCGGTGAACCTGCGCCAGTTCTTCCCCTCCGACTCGGCCCGCAACTTCTTCGCCACGATCAACGTCTCCCACACCTACGGCGCCGGCGGCGACTCCCTCGGCGAGGTCGCGCGCCGGCTCCAGGAGGCCTTCGGCGCCGAGGCGAGGCCGGAGGCGCTCGAGGAGAGGCTGCGCCGCCTGATCCGGGTGGAGCGCGCTCCGCTGGCCCGGATCGTGCCCCGCCCGCTCAAGGACGTGCTGCTGGGGCTGGCCAACCGGGCGAACAACCGCTCGCTCACCGTCGCGATCTCGAACCTGGGCCGGGTGACGCTGCCCGAGGCCGCCGCCCCGCACGTCGGCCGGATGCTCTTCCACGTCTCCGCCGCACGGCCCCAGTTCTGCGCCATCTCCCACGCCGGCCTGCTCACGATCTCCTTCACCTCGCCCTTCGTCGAGACGGAGCACGTGCGGGAGTACGCGCGGATCCTCACCGAGGCCGGCATCGAGGTGTCCGTGGCCGCGTCCCGGACCACCGAGGCGGAGCTCGCGGAGGTCGGCCGATGAGGAGATGCCCCGACTGCGCGGTCGGCGTCGAGGGGGAGTGGACCCGCTGCCCCCTGTGCGCGGCGACGCTCGAGGGCACCGCCTCGCCGAGCCCCTATCCGGCGGTGCCGCTGCGCTTCCGGCGCCGCCGGGTGCTGCGCGTGCTCACGCTGACCTCGCTGGCGGTGATCGCGCTGTCCTTCCTCGCCCAGCTGCTGTTCCGTCCCGAGGAGCAGGGCCTGGGGGCGCTGCGCTCGGTGTGGCTGGGCGTGGGCGCGACCTGGCTGGTGGTGCTGGTCGCGGTGGGCAAGCGCCGCAACCTCGCGAAGTTCATCGTCTATCTTGTCGCGCTCGCCGGCGGCGTCTGCGTGTACTGGGACTACCTGACCGGCTGGGACGCCTGGTCCCTCACCTTCGTGGTGCCGATCCTGTGCGCCGCCTCCCTGATCGGGCTGGTGATCACGGTGCGGGTGGTGCGGATGCAGGTGGGCGACTACATCGTCTATTCCGGGCTGACGGTGCTGCTGGGGCTCACCCCGATCGTGTTCCTGGCGCTGGGCTGGGTGGGCACGGTGATCCCCTCGGCGATCTGCGGCGGCCTGAGCGTGCTCTCGATCGTGCTGCTGCTGACGGTGCGCGGCGGCGCGGTGCGGCAGGAGCTGGCCACGCGCCTGCACCTGTAGCGAAGATCCCACGGCGCGCCGACGGCCCCAGCGCCCCTGCGCTCCCTAGGATGCGAGGGGCAGGCTTGCGCCCGGGCGACCGTCCGGGCGACGAACAGCAGGAGAGAAGGTCGATGGACAGGGATCCGCGCTCGGAGGAGGACCAGGACGCCGACTGGATCTTCGCCATCGACGACCCCCACAGCCTCCCCACCGATCGCCTCCCCGGCCGCGAGGAGTTCGACCGCTACGCCCAGCCGCTGCTCGCTCGCCGCGGGCAGGGCCCGGCGCTGCCGGACCAGGACCGCTCCGGCGCCGAGCCCGACGCGGTCACCGGCGCGATCCCCGCCGTGGACGGCGAGGAGGACGGCTCCGACGGGACCGACGACGGCACCGTCGCCCCGCTCGCCCGCCCCCGCGTCGTCTCCTACGCCCGGTCGGGCACCACCCCGAACGCCGAGGACGACGAGATCCCGATCGCCGGCTTCCAGCTGCCGGAGCGCTTCAAGGACCTGGGCCTGTTCGACGCGCTGCGCGACGTGCTCGCCCTGATCTGCCTCACCTCCGCCCTCACCACGACGTTCACCGTCGCGGACAACCCGGTCCTGGACCTGCTGGGCCGGATCTCGATCGGCGTCGCGCTCGTCGCGCTGGTCGCCGTCCACGCCCTGCGCTGGATCCCCGCCGCGCCGCCGCTGCGCGCGATCCGGACGCTGCGCGTGGCGGGCATGGCCCCCGCCCTCGCCATCGCCCTGCTCGTGCTCGGCGCGGACCTCGTCCTCTCCCTCCCGGTGCTCTTCGCTCCCCTGCCCGACGGGCCTCCCGTCGGGATCGGCGTCGGCGTCTCCCTGCTGCTGCTCGGCGCGATCCTCGGCATCGAGCCGCGCGCCCACGAGGGCTATCTCCCGCAGGAGCGGGCCCGTCGTGCCGCTCGACGGCTGCTCCTCGGGGTCGGGATCGCCGCGGCGGCCGCGCTGCTGCTGGCGCTGGTGATGATCGTCGGCCGCCTGTTCACCACCGGCTGGGCGTTCTCGCTGATGACCTTCGCGAACACGCTGATCTCCGCGCTGCTGCTGGCCGTGGTGCTCGCCTCCGCGCTGCGCCGGGAGCGCTCCTGGTACGTCTTCTCCACCGCCGTCGTCGCCGGGCTCGCGATCGCGGCGCTGGCCGACAACACCCTCGGGCTGCAGTTCGCCGCCCCGATCAGCGTCGCTCGCGGCTTCGTCTACCTGCCCTTCCTCCTCGCCGCGCTGGGGCTGATGATCTCCCGCTCCTTCGTGCGCTCCATGCCGCTGTCGTTCCGCCGCACCGACTGGCTGGTGTACTCGGTGCGCGCCCTCGAGCTCAGCGCCCTGATGCACTCCGCCGCGGTGCTGTGGCACCTGATGGGCGCCCTCGCGGCGACCTCTGTGCCCCGCCCCGGCGGCCCCGTCCTCCACCTGGCCGACGCCGCGGTCTGCGCCTGCTTCGTGGTGGTCTCCGTCTTCGGCCGCACCGCGCTGCTCTCCCGCCCCGCGGTCAGCGCCCGGGCCAGCGGGGTCGTCGCCTCGCTCGTCCTGGTCGTCGTCGGCTTCCTCGACGTCATCGTCAGCTCGATCGCGACCGCGAGCGGCGCGGGCCTGGTCACCGGCGGCGTCGCCCTCGTGCTCGGCATCGCCACCGCGCTCATGCTCACGGTCCCCGCCCCCGTGCGGGACGAGTTCGGCGCCCCGGACATCACCCGCATGTTCGCCGACTTCCGCGCCCGCGACAACGGCCGCGTCTCCCTCCTCGACCTGGTCCCCGACGTCTCCGGCGCCACCGCCGAGCGGAAGATCTTCCCCGGCCGCTGACCGGCCCGCCGGCCCCGTCCCTCCCCACCCCTGGAGAACCATGTTCCGCTGGAGCCTGCACGGAGACGGCCGCACCGTCGCCCCCGACGCGATCGTCCTGCCCGAGGAGCGGCTCGCCTGGCCGCTGACGATCGGGATCGGCGCCCAGCACGTCATCGCGATGTTCGGCGCGACCTTCCTGGTCCCCGTCATCACAGGCTTCCCGCCCTCGACCACGCTGCTCTTCTCCGGCATCGGCACCCTGCTGTTCCTCACGATCACCAGGAACCGGGTGCCCAGCTATCTCGGCTCCTCCTTCGCGTTCATCGCCCCGATCACCGCCTCCACCCAGGCCGACTCGATGGGCGCCGCGCTCGGCGGGGTGCTGGTCACCGGCGTGCTGCTGGCCCTGCTGGGCCTGCTCGTGCAGCGGATCGGCACGGGCTGGATCGGCCGACTCATGCCGCCGGTGGTAATGGGCTCGATCGTCGCCCTGATCGGCCTGAACCTGGTGCCCACCACCTACCAGAACAACTTCTCGCAGGCCCCGGTCACCGCGACCCTCACCCTGATCGCGATCCTGCTGTGCACCGCCCTGTTCCGAGGGCTGCTGGGACGGATCAGCGTGCTGGTCGGCGTGGTCGTCGGCTACCTGATCGCGCTCGCCCGCGGCGAGGTCGACTTCACCCCGGTGCGGGAGGCGGCCTGGCTGGGCCTGCCCGAGTTCCACCACCCGACCTTCGACCTGGGCCTGCTGCCGATCTTCCTGCCCGTGATCGTGGTGCTGCTGGCGGAGAACGTCGGCCACGTGACCAGCGTCGGCACCATGACCGGGAAGAACCTCGACCACATGGTGGGCCGCACCCTCTTCGCCGACGGCGCCGCGACCGCGCTGTCGGCCACCTTCGGCGGCTCGCCGACGACCACCTACGGCGAGAACATCGGCGTCATGAGCGCCACGCGCGTCTACTCCACCGCCGCGTACTGGGTCGCGGGCCTCGCCGCGATCGGCCTGTCGCTCTCCCCGAAGGTCGGCGCGCTGATCAACACCATCCCCCCGGGCGTGCTCGGCGGCGTGACCTTCGTGCTCTACGGACTGATCGCGATCGTCGGCTTCCGCATGTGGATCGACGGGAAGGTCGACTTCGCCCGCCCCGTGAACCAGATGACCGCGGGCGTCGCCCTCGTCATCGCGATCGCGGACCTGCACTGGGAGGTCGGCGGCTTCGCCTTCACCGGCATCGCGCTGGGGACCGTGGCGGCGCTGGCCATCTTCCACGGCATGCGCGGCATCGGCCGCCTCACCGGGACCGAGCGCGGCCCGGCCGACGGGCGCGCCGACCAGGATCAGGAGTCTGCTCGACTCCGGCGATGAGGTGCGACGGGAGCGCACCCGCGTGCGCTCCCCGTCGCGATGCTGTCGGGAGGGGTGCTGGTCGCCCTCGCGGACGTGCTCGGGCGCACCCTGATCGCGCCCGCCCAAGTGCCCGCCGGGCTCATGGTCTCGCTGATCGGGGCGCCGTACCTGGTCTGGCTGCTCTGGCGCTCGCGAGTGTGATGAGCCACGTGCGCCGGGTCGGGCATGTGAGTTCCCCGACCGTCGCGCCGGACGGCGCAACAGCGCGTGGAAGCGTGCTGAACTGCGCAGATGCCGGTTGTCCGACCTTCGAACTCTGGATCGGCCTATTCTCGACATACCCTGGTCGTCCTGCACAGTTGGTGGGAATCCGATAGTCGACAAGAAGGGACCGCTATGAGCAGCTCAGGTCACGACCAGGGAGCGGAGGTGCCCGCGCAGGGCCCCGACATCTCCGCATGGCCCGAAGAGCTCCCCAGGACCGTTCATCTCCCCCGGTCCCAGCAGATCGCCACCGACGACTCCGACGACGAGATCACCGAGAAGCTGCGCCGACAGGGCGCGCGCATCAGCAAGGGCACGATCGCGCCGGCCGTGTTCTGGCCCGCGATGGCCGTGATCCTCGGCGTCGCACTGCTGTCGGTGCTGTTCCCCGAGAGCGCCGGCGACGTGATGGAGACCTCGCAGGGCTGGATCGTGGCGAACCTCGGCTGGTTCTACATGCTGGCCATCGGAGTCTTCGTCGCCTTCGCGATCATCGTCGCGCTGTCCTCCTGGGGTTCGATCCGCCTCGGCCGGGACGACGACGAGCCCGAATTCGGGCTGCTGTCCTGGTTCGCGATGCTGTTCTCCGCCGGCATGGGCGTGGGCCTGGTCTTCTACGGCGTCGCCGAGCCGCTGAGCTACACCACCACCGCGCCGAAGCCCGGCTGGGACGTCGAGGGCGTCGAGGCCTCGGGCCTCGCGATGGCGCAGACCTTCCTGCACTGGGGCCTGCACCCCTGGGCCGCCTACGCCGTGATCGGCCTGGCCATCGCCTACGCGATGCACCGCCGCGGCCGCCCCGTCTCCATCCGCTGGGCTCTCGAGCCGATCTTCGGCGACCGGGTGAAGGGCTGGGTCGGCGACGTGATCGACGTGCTCGCCATCTTCGGCACCGTCTTCGGCATCGCGACCTCGCTGGGCCTCGGTGCCCAGCAGATCGCTGCCGGCATGCAGGCCATCGGCCTGGTCGACGAGGTCTCCACGAACTTCCTGGTGATCCTGATCGTGGTGATCACCCTCTTCGCGACGCTCTCCGTGGTCAGCGGTGTCGGCGCCGGCATCAAGTGGCTCTCCAACGGCAACCTGACCCTCGCGGGCCTGCTCGCTGTCGCCGCGCTGCTGTTCGGCCCCACGGTGTTCATCTTCCAGAACTTCGTGGAGTCCCTCGGTATCTACCTCAGCGAGGTCTTCCACCTGACCCTCGACGTCGGCGCGTACACCCGCTCCGAGGAGGCGCAGAGCTGGTTCGCCGGAAACACCCTGTTCTACTGGGGCTGGTGGATCGCCTGGGCGCCCTTCGTCGGCGTCTTCATCGCCCGCATCTCCAAGGGCCGCACCGTGCGCCAGTTCGTGGCCGGCGTGCTGCTGGTCCCGACCGTGGTGGGAATGATCTGGTTCTCGATCTGGGGCGGCAACGGCCTGTTCCGCCAGTGGTTCGGCGCCGGCGACCTCGGTGACATCACCGCCGAGGAATCGATGTTCCGCATCTTCGAGCAGTTCCCTGCCACCCAGCTGCTGTCGGTGCTCGGCATCGTCCTGGTCGCGGTCTTCTTCGTGACCTCCTCCGACTCGGGCTCACTCGTCGTGGACATGCTCGCCTCGGGCGGACACCCGAACCCGCCGATGTGGTCGCGCGTGCTGTGGGCGCTGCTCGAGGGCCTGCTCGCCGCGGCGCTGCTGCTCTCGGGCGGCCTGACCTCCCTGCAGGCGGGCTCGCTGATCACCGCGCTGCCGTTCAGCGTGATCCTGCTGCTGATGTGCGTGGCGCTGGTGAAGGCGCTCAGCCTGGACCGGGCGGTGCTCTCCGAGCACGAGCGGCTCGCCCGCCTGGAGCGGGTCACCGCGCACATCACCGGCGAGGTGAGCCGCACCCACGCCTCGACCGACGAGATCGCCTCGCTGGTCGACGACCGCATCGACTACCGCCTCACCCGCACCCGCGGCGGCATCGGTCGCGGCGGACACCGGACGCGGGTCGGCGGGCGAGGCGCGGAGAGTGAACCCAGCGCCCCGAGCGCGCCGAGCGCGACCCCCGCGGAGGACTGACCCTCCCCGCTTCCCTCGCCGACGGCCGGCGCCCTGCTCAGGGCGCCGGCCGTCGGTCCGTCACGAGGGAGAAGAGGTCCTTCGGATCGTCGGGGTCGGCGATCATGTCGATCCAGCCCAGCAGGTCCGTGCCGGAGGTGGCGTCCAGCGCGCAGCGCAGCGCCGAGAAGTCCCCGAGCGCGAAGCCGACGGAGTCCAGCACCGTCACCTCCTGGTCGGAGGTGCGCCCGGGGGCGTCCCCGGCGAGGATCCGCCACAGCTCCGTGACCTCGAAGTCCTCCGGCAGCTGCTGGATCTCGCCCTCGATCCGGGTCTGCGGCGCGTACTCGACCACCACCCGCGCGTCCTCGAGGATCGCCGGGTCCAGCTCGGTCTTGCCGGGGCAGTCCCCGCCGATCGCGTTCAGGTGCATGCCGGGCCGGACCTGCTCGCGGTGCAGCACCGCGGCTCGGGCCTTGTCCGCCGTGCAGGTGGTGACGACGTCGGCGCCCTCGAGCGCCTCCTCGACCGTGGGGGCGGCATGGACGCGGAAGCCGAGCGGCTCGAGGTTGCGCCGCACCTTCTCCACGGCCGCGGCGTCGAGGTCCATCACGCGCAGCTGCTCGATCCCGAGCACGGTCCGCATCGCCAGCGCCTGGAACTCGGCCTGGGAGCCCGCCCCGATCAGGGCGTGGACGCGCGCGCCGGGACGGGCGAGCTCCCGCGCGGCCAGCGCCGACATCGCCGCGGTGCGCAGCGCGGTCAGCAGCGTCATCTCCGCGAAGAGGATCGGGTAGCCGTTGTCGACGTCGGCGAGCACGCCGAAGGCGGTGACCGTCTGGAGGCCCCGGGCGGGGTTGTGGGGATGGCCGTTGACGTACTTGAACGAGTACAGCTCCCGGTCGGTGATCGGCATCAGCTCGATCACGCCGTGCGGGGTGTGGCTGGCCAGACGCGGGACCTTCTCGAACTCCTCCCAGCGCAGCAGATCGGACTCGAGATAGCGCACGAGTCCGGCGAGGACGGTGTCGAGGCCGTCGCGGCGGATCCAGCGGACGGTGCCGGGGACGTCGAGCAGGTGAGGCATGGTTCTCATCTCCTGTCGGGGGGCGCGTCGTCGCGCGGGGGTCGAGGAGTGCTCCACCCCCAGCGTAGGCCGACGGGCGGGCCGACCGGCGCGGAACCGGTCGACCCGCCCGTCGGCGGCGTGCTCAGTACTCGATGACGACGCGGCCGTCGATCTTCCCCTCCCTCATCTCGCCGAAGATCTGGTTGATGTCCTCCAGCGAGCGGCGGGAATAGGTGGGGTGGATCTTCCCGGCCGCGTAGAACTCGATCGCCTCGGCGAGGTCCTGACGGGTGCCGACGATCGAGCCGCGGATCGTCAGGCCCTTCAGCACGATGTCGAAGATCGGGGCGGGGAAGTCCCCGGGGGGCAGGCCGTTGAACACGATCGTCCCGCCGCGGCGGGTCATGCCGATCGCCTGCCCGAACGCCTTGGGGTGCACGGCGGTGACGAGCACGCCGTGGCTGCCGCCGACCTGCTCCTGGATCGCCTCGACCGGGTCGACCCGGCTCGCGTCCACCACGATCTCCGCGCCGTGCTTGGTGGCGAGGTCGAGCTTCTCCTGGGCGATGTCCACCGCGATCACGCGCATCCCCATCGCCACCGCGTACTGCACCGCGATGTGGCCGAGCCCGCCGATCCCGGAGATCACGACCCACTGGCCGGGCCGCACCTCGGTGCGCTTGAGACCCTTGTACACCGTCACCCCGGCGCACAGCACGGGAGCGATCTCGTAGGGATCGGCGCCCTCGGGGATGCGGGCGGCGAACTTGGTCTCCACCAGCATGTACTGCCCGAAGGAGCCGTCGACGCTGTAGCCGCCGTTGTTCTGCTCCTCGCAGAGGGTCTCCCAGCCGGTGCGGCAGTACTGGCAGTCGCCGCAGACGCTCCACAGCCAGGCGTTTCCGATCAGGTCGCCGACCTTCACGTCGGTGACGCCCTCGCCGACCTTCTCGACCGTGCCCACGCCTTCGTGCCCGGGCACGAAGGGCGGGGACGGCTTGACGGGCCAGTCGCCCTCGGCGGCGTGCAGGTCGGTGTGGCACACGCCTGAGGAGATCAGCTTGACGAGAGCCTGGCCGGGGCCGGGCTCGGGCAGCGTGTACTCCTCGACGGACAGGTCCCGTCCGAACTCGTGGACGACGGCGGCGGTCATGGTGGTGGGCATGCGGGTCTCCTTGATCGGCCCGTCTCCGGGCTGGGATGGGAGAGGTCGCTCCGCGCGGCGCGCAGGGACCTCTGGGTCGTGAAGGGGTGGGGCCGGCGGGGGCGGGGCGTGGCGCACGCGGCGCGGCCTGACCGCCCCCGTCGGACGATCATGTCTCCCGGACGGCTCAGAAGAAGCCGAGCTTGTTCTCCGAGTAGCTCACCAGCAGGTTCTTGGTCTGCTGGTAGTGGTCGAGCATCATCAGGTGGTTCTCGCGGCCGATGCCGGAGGACTTGTAGCCGCCGAACGCGGAGTGCGCCGGGTAGGAGTGGTAGTTGTTCACCCATACGCGTCCGGCCTGGATGGCGCGGCCGGCGCGGTAGATGATGTTCTGCTGCCGGCTCCACACGCCTGAGCCCAGCCCGTACAGGGTGTCGTTCGCGATCGAGATCGCCTGCTCGTAGTCGCTGAACGAGGTCAGCGCCAGCACCGGCCCGAAGATCTCCTCCTGGAAGATCCGCATGGAGTTGTCGCCGCGGAACACGGTGGGGGTGACGTAGTAGCCGCCGGAGAGGTCGCCGCCGAGGTCGGCGCGCTCGCCGCCCGTGAGCAGCTCGGCGCCCTCCTGCTTGCCGATGTCGATGTAGGAGAGGATCTTCTCGAGCTGGTCGTTGCTGGCCTGCGCGCCGATCATGGTGTCGGTGTCCAGCGGGTCGCCCTGCTTCGTGGCCTCGACGCGCTTCAGCCCGTCGGCGACGAAGGAGTCGAAGATGCTCTCCTGCACCAGGGCGCGCGCGGGGCAGGTGCACACCTCGCCCTGGTTCAGGGAGAACATCGCGAAGCCTTCGAGCGCCTTGTCGTAGTAGGCGTCGTCCTGCGAGGCGACGTCCTCGAAGAAGATGTTCGGGCTCTTGCCGCCGAGCTCCAGCGTGACCGGGATGAGGTTCTGGCTCGCGTACTGCATGATGAGCCGGCCCGTGGTGGTCTCGCCGGTGAAGGCGATCTTGGCGATGCGCTTGTTGGAGGCGAGCGGCTTGCCTGCCTCGACGCCGAAGCCGTTGATGATGTTCAGCACGCCGTCGGGCAGCAGGTCGCCGATCAGCTCGGCGAGCACCAGGATCGAGGCGGGGGTCTGCTCGGCGGGCTTGAGCACGATGGCGTTGCCGGCGGCGAGGGCGGGGGCGAGCTTCCACACCGCCATCAGCAGCGGGAAGTTCCAGGGGATGATCTGCCCGACCACGCCGAGCGGCTCGTGGAAGTGGTACGCGACGGTGTCGTCGTCGATCTGGGAGAGCGCGCCCTCCTGGGCGCGGATCGCGCCGGCGAAGTAGCGGAAGTGGTCGACCGCCAGCGGCAGGTCAGCGTTCAGGCACTCGCGGATCGCCTTGCCGTTGTCCCATGTCTCGGCGACGGCGAGCATCTCGAGGTTCTCCTCGATGCGGTCGGCGATCTTGTTCAGGATCACCGCGCGCTCGGCGACCGACGTCTTCCCCCAGGCGGGGGCGGCGGCGTGGGCGGCGTCGAGGGCGAGCTCGACGTCCTCGGCGGTGGAGCGCGCGACCTCGGTGAAGATCTGGCCGGTGACGGGAGAGGGGTTCTCGAAGTACTCGCCCTTCACGGGCGGCACCCACTGCCCTCCGATGTAGTTCTCGTAGCGGGGCTTGAAGGTGACCTTCGCACCTTCTGTGCCGGGGCGTGCGTAGACAGTCATGGCATTCCCTTCTGCGGTCGACGTCGTCGTCGGTGCGTCGAGCGTAATCCACGTCACGTTGCATGCACGTTGCGCGGGCGCTGCGACCGCGACGTCAGGCCGTCTCGCCCCGCAGCTCCCGGGCCCGGCTCGCGGCGGCCGTCCGCTCGGGAGCGTCGGCCGGGGCGATCTGCAGGATCGTCATGAGCACCTCGAGGTCGTGCGCGGCTTCGGGCCGCTGCGCGTAGGCCCACAGCTGCGCGGCGCCGCCGCTCCCGAGCACGAGCTCTCGCAGATGGTCGTCCACCTGGGCGCTCAGACGACGGATCACGGGAGCGTCGGAGCCGGGCAGCAGCTCGCCGCTCCAGTGTGCGAGCGCCGTGTCCAGGTCGCCGCGCGCGAGGGCGGACCGTGTCTGCTGCAGGTCGCTGTCGACCTCGCCCTGAAGTCGGTAGGGGCGTGAGGCGATCGCGGGCCCGCCGTTCACCTCGAGCACGCGCCGCAGGCGCACCACCTCGGCGCGGACGGTGCTCTCGGCGGAGGCGCCGCCGTGGAGGTCCTCGGCGAGTTCGGCCCCGCGCACCCCGTCGGGGGCCAGGTGCAGGAGGGTCAGCAGCTCGGCGTGGCGACCGCTGAGCTCGACGGCGCCGTCGCCGAGGAGGAGCTGTGGGGTGCGCCGTCCGGTGAGCAGCAGGTGGGCGGGCGCGGCGGGGGCGCGTCCCGCGCCCTGTGCGCGCAGCTCCGCCTGGAGAGCGCGCGAGGTCGCGCGAAGCAGCGGCAGCACCAGGGGCGCGACCGCGTCCGCGCTGCCGGTGACGTCGAGCACCCCGATCGTCGACCCGGTGCGCGGGTCCAGCACCGGCACGGCGCTGCAGCTCCACGGATGCACCGCCTCGTGGAAGTGCTCCGCGCCCACCACCTGGGTGGGCGAGCCGGTGGTGAGGGCGAGCGCGGGGGCGGAGGTGCCCATCGCGGGCTCGGACCAGTCGGCGCCCGCGGCGAAGCCCATCGCATCGGCCCGGGAGGTCACGGAGGAGCGGCCCTCGACCCAGAGCAGCCGGCCCTCCGCGTCGCCGAGCGCGACCACGAGCCCCGCGTCGACGGCCGGCTCGATCAGTCGCGAGCGCAGCAGGGGAAGCATCGCGGAGAAGGGATGCGCGCGGCGAGCCCGGGCGAGCTCGTCGCCCTCGAGCACGGCGCGCGCGGTGCCCGCGCCGGCGGGCAGCGCGGCCAGCGAGCGCCGCCACGAGTCCAGCACCGGGGCGCGCACCGGCCATGGCGCCGCGTCCGGCGCGGTGCTCGCGCGCAGATCCTCATGCGCTCGCCGCAGCTGCGCCTGGTAGACGGAATCCGTCGGCGACCAGTCGGTGACGGTCATCCTGCCTCGCTCACGATCCACCTCGTCGTCGTTCGTGCCACAGGTGCGATGACGGTACCCCGGCGGGGGAGGGGTCGCAACGAGATCCGGCGCGGCCGGACACGGGTCGAGGAGGAGACCGAGCGGTCGGCGTCCGAGCCCCTCCCTTCTCTGTGCGGTCCCGGCGACCTAGGTTGGGATGAGCCCGCAGGTGCCATCACCCCACCGCGTACTCGGTGGGCAGAGGAGGAGCACGCCATGAGAGTCGCCGTCATCGGAGCCACGGGGAACGTCGGGACCGAGGTGCTCGCAGCCCTCGCCCGCCGGCCCGAGGTCACCTCGGTCCTCGGGATCGCGCGACGCCTCCCCGTGCGCACCGAGGAGCCGTACGCGAGCGCGCAGTGGGCCGCGATCGACATCGGGGGCGCGACGCCTGCGCAGGAGGCGATCGCCGAGCTCACCGAGGCGCTGCGTGGAGCGGACGCCGTCATCCATCTCGCCTGGCTGATCCAGCCCAACTCTCACCGGGACCTCCTGCGCCGGGTGAACGTCGAGGGGACGGCGCACGTGGGCCGGGCCGCCGCAAAGGCGGGGGTCGGCACGCTGGTGGTCGCCTCCTCGGTCGGTGCCTATTCTCCGTCCCCGGGACGGGAGGTCCGTGACGAGTCGTGGCCGACGGGCGGCGTGCGCACCTCCCACTACAGCGTGGACAAGGTCGCCCAGGAGCAGGTTCTCGACGAGATCGAGCGTAGGCACCCCGCGATGACGCTCACCCGCCTGCGCCCCGCGCTGATCTTCCACGGGGACGCCGGCTCCGAGATCCAGCGCTACTTCCTGGGCCGATGGATGCCCGTGCAGCTGCTGCGCGCCGGGCGGCCGCCGCTGCTCCCGCTGCCGCGCGGGCTGCGGATCCAGGCGGTGCACGCCCGCGACGTCGCCGAGGCGTACGCCGCCGCGGCCGTGGCAGAGGTGCCCGGCGCCTTCAACATCTGCGCGGACGATGTGCTCGACGTGCAGGACCTGGCCCGTCTCGTGGGGACGGGGCGAGCGATCAAGCTGCCCGTGCCCGCGGTGCGCGCCGCGCTCGCCGCGGGGCACCGCGCGGGACTGGTCGCCGCCGACCCCGGATGGGTGGACATGGGCATGAACGTGCCCGTGATGGACAACGGCCGTGCCGAGCGCGAGCTGGGCTGGCGGCCCCGTCACAGCGCCGCCGACGCCCTCTCCGAGCTCCTCGAGGGGATGGCCGACGGCCGCGGCACCGGCTCGGTGCCGATGCGTCCGCGCGACAGCCGACGGGCGCGCCTCCCGGTCGGCGGGATCGCCGCGGGCGAGGGAGGGGGCGGCGACGCCGGGCCCTCGCCGCGGATCGACGCCGGGCTCCTCGGCCTCTACCTCTCCGACCACCTCACCGGGGCCACCGCCGGCGCCGCGCGCATCGACCGGATGGCGGCCGACTACGTGGACACCCCGGTCCATACCGTGCTCTCCTCGATCGCCGAGCAGATCCGTGCCGAGCGGCGCTTCCTCCAGCAGGTCATCGACGACCTCGGGCTGCGGCGCCGACCCCACCGGCAGGCCGCGGCCTGGCTCGGCGAGCATGCGGGCCGTCTGAAGAGCAACGGGCGGCTCGTCGCGCGCTCCCCGACGACGATGGTGCTCGAGGCGGAGCTGATGCGCAGCGCGGTGATCGGCAAGCGGGGCAGCTGGCTCACCCTCGCCGACAACGCCCAGGATCTCGGACTGGACGAGGAGGGGTTCCGCGAGTTCGCCGAGCAGGCACTGCACCAGTTCGAGCAGCTCGAGGCGGTCCACGCCTACGCCCGCCGGCGCGCGTTCCGCACCGACCGCGGGACCTTCGCCCCGCCGGACTGATCGGGACGAGGCGCAGGGCGGTACGGTCGGTCCGTGACGAGCGCACGGACCTCCCTGTCCCTGTACCTCGACCGTCTCATTGCAGCGCTGTCCATGCCGACGGGCTCCGCCGCGCCGCATGACGCGATCCCGGACTCGGCATCCCGGAGGACGATCCGTCCTGGAGCGGACGCGCCGAGGCCGTCGACGAGGTCCTCGCCCCCCACGGCTTCGACGCCGTGGGCGACGCGGGCTGCCGCAGCGGCGCCCCCGCCTACGGCTTCGACACGACACGCCCCGACGGCGCACGCCTCCAGCTGTACTCCGTCCCCGGCCAGACGGTGATCCGCCTGTCCGGCGTGCCCGTCGACCCCTCGGCCTGCGACGGCTGAGCGCTCCCGCTCACCCCTCGCCCGCGGCGCGCCCCTTCGCCTTCCCGTTCGAGTGCGCGGGCGGGCCCTGCTCCCCAGCGTGCCCGGGCTTCCCCGTCTGCCCGGCGTGCGCCGGCGGGCCGGTGCGCTTGCCGTCCTCCTGCCCGGCGACGAACACGGCGACGGTGTGCGCGGGCACGCTCACGGTCCCGGTCTCCGCGTCCCAGCTCGCGCCCTTGACGACCTCGTCGGCGCCGTCCGCCTGCACCTCGTGCAGCGTGTAGCCGAGCCCGGCCATGTGCTCGATCTGCTCGGTGAGCGGCTCGTCGGAGGCGTTGAAGACGGTGACCACGCCGTCGAGGGCGGGGTCGACGTCGGGGCCGACGGTGTCGTCGATCCGCATCACCAGCAGGCCCGGGGTCGCCTCGGGACCGGCGTTCGGGAAGGTGACCTTCTGGCGGATCTGCTCCGCGTCGCCGAGGGTGAACAGCGGCGTGGAGGAGCGCAGGCGCAGCAGGTCCAGGGTGACCTCGCTGCTGGACGCGATGTCCTCGGGGGCGGGGTTCTTCGCCGGGTCCTCCAGCATCGGCACCATCAGGTCCCAGGCCTCGCCGTTCTTGCCCTCGGGCGGCAGGCCGTTCGCGTACCCGCTGTCCTGCTCGGTCCAGTCGATGGCGTTGAAGTGGTCGCCGGAGTCGTAGCTGTCGCGGTCCAGGGACTTCGAGCGCATCAGGTCGGTGCCGCCAGCCCAGAAGGAGGGTGACTGCCCCAGCGCCACGGTCGCGAGCGAGAGCGTGTTCATCCGCACGCGCACGTCCATGGGGGCGTCCTGCGGCAGCTTCCACACGTTCATGTCGTACAGCGCCTCGTTGTCGTGCGCATCGACGTAGTTCACCGTCTCCTCGGGCCGTGTCGCGTACCCGGCCGGGGCACCGTTGTAGTCCAGCTGGTCGCCGCGCACCACCTCGCCGGTGGAACCAAGTAGCTCGTAGTCGGCGAGGTTGCCCGCCATCCCGAGCCGGATCAGGTCGGTGCGGTGGCGCAGGTCGGTCAGCTGCTCGGCCTCGCCCACCTCGGCGTGGCCGTTGGGCATGGTGGCGAGCCCGTTGCCGAAGCCCTGGGAGGTGCGCTTGTCGGTGTCGAAGGGGCTGCCGCCGTGGACGGCGTCGCGCAGCCGGTCGTTGAAGGTGCCGATCGAGGTGCCGCCGAGCTGCCCCTGCGTGGCCTGGGTGAAGCGGGCGTTGCCGGCGACCTCGCCGAAGTCCCAGCCCTCGCCGTAGAGGTAGATGCCCTTGCCGTCCACGCCGTCGGACTCGAGGGTCAGCTCGTCCAGCGCCTCGCGCACGGCGAGCATGTTCTCGCGGCTGTGATGGCCCATGAGGTCGAAGCGGAAGCCGTCGACGCCGTAGTCCCGCGCCCAGGTCACGGTCGAGTCGACCATCAGCTTCTGCGCCATCGCGTGCTCGGTGGCGATGTTCGAGCAGCAGGTGGAGTTCTCGACGCCGCCGGCGAGGTCCAGGCGCTGGTAGTAGCCGGGGACGATGCGGTCGAGGACCGAGCGCTCGGACTGCCCGTGCGCGGCGGTGTGGTTGTACACCTGGTCGAGCACGACCTGCAGGCCCATGCCGTGCAGCTCGCCCACCATGGCGCGGAACTCGCGGGTGCGCTCGCCGCCGACCTGGTGGCCCTCGGTCGCGTACGAGCCCTCGGGCGCCCTGTAGTGCAGCGGGTCGTAGCCCCAGTTGTAGGCGTCCTCGCCCGCGACGGCCGCGACGGCCTCCTGCTGCGCGGGGGAGGCGGGGCCGGCGTCGGCGGGGATGTCCGGGCGCAGCTGTGCGGCGCGGTCCTCCTCGATGGTGGCGATGTCGAAGGTGGGCAGCAGGTGCACGGTGGTCATGCCCGCCTCGGCGAGCTCGGCCAGGCGCGCGGAGCCCGCGGAGTCCGGGTGGCCGACGGCGGCGTAGGAGCCGCGGATCCCCTCGGGCAGCGCCTCGTCCCCGGCGGAGAAGTCCCGCAGGTGCATCTCGTAGATGGTCTGGTCGGCGAACTGTGCGACCTCGGGCGCGGGCGTGTCGGTCCACACCTCCGGCGCCCAGCGCGGGTCGTCCAGGTCCACGAGCACCGAGTGGGTCGAGTTCACGGTCAGGCCCACGGAGTACGGGTCGGTGACGACGTTGGTGACGACCTGGTCGAGGGCGGGCACGTACACCTCGACTGCGAACGTATAGGCCTGGCCGGTCCAGTGCTTCCTGCCCTCGAACGTCCACGCGCCGTCCGCGCCGCGCCGCATCGGGTACGTCCGCACGGGGTCCGACGGGGCGGTCGCCTCGTCCGCCGGGCCGTGCAGCTGCAGGGTGACGGAGCGGGCGGTCGGCGCCCACAGCGCGAGGCTCGGCGCGCCGTCCTCCCAACTCGCGCCGAGCTGCCGGTCCGCGGCGGCGTCGGCGTAGAGCGCGTCGAGCACGCCGGGGATCTGCAGCCCGGTGAGCACCTCGAGGCCGTCCGGTCCGTGCTGGGCGACGACCAGCTGGCCGCGCAGCGCCTTCTCGAGCACTCCGCGCTCGAGCTCGGGCAGGGCGAGGGCGAGGTGGCCGGACAGGTGCGCGCGGCCGACGAGCTCGTCCTCGGCGAGGCCGCCGTCCCGCAGGGTCAGCTCGCCGAGGCTCTGCCCGCCGGTGACCTCGTCGCCGTCGGCGGAGATCCCGCCGCCGGGCGCGGTGAACAGCTCCCAGCGCGTCGCCTCCGCATCGGTCACGAGGTCCGCGGGCCAGGCGATCGTGTCCGTGTCGACGAAGTGGGCCAGCTGCTTGCCGGAGCCTGCGGTCAGCGAATCGGAGGCCTCGATGGTCAGCTGATGGGTGGCCGGGTCGTACTCGAAGGTCACGATCTCTCCGTCCTGGGTGGAGAAGGTGTGGTTGGCGCCGTCGAGCACGCCGTCCACGCCGTAGTTCTCCGCCCACGATCCACCATGGGCGACCTTCACCTCGTAGGACCCGCGGGGCAGGTCCCCGGTGGAGAAGGTGTAGATCCCGTCGCCGTCGGCGTCCTGCATCCAGGTGCGCATGCACCCGGGCATCCAGTCCTCGGGGCAGCCGAGCGCGGCGTTCATCGAGCCGGGGAGGGTGAGGAAGGGGCCCTGGGCGCTGTTCTGCACGATGTGGGTGACCGGGTCGTACCAGAAGGTGAGCGGCCCGCCGTCGTGGGTGTAGGTGATATCGCCGCCGCCGGGCACACCGCCTGCGCCGTAGTTCTCGTCCCAGCTGCCGCCGATCGCGACCTTGTAGGCGTAGTCGCCGGCGGGCACGTCGAAGGTGCCGGTGTACTTGCCGGAGTCGGCGTCCAGGTCCAGCTGGGCGGAGGTGCAGTCGGGCTGCCAGTCGCCCGCGCAGCCCATCGCCGCGTTGTGCGATCCGGGCAGGGTCACGGACTGCTCATCGACCTCGCCGGTGTCCTCGTCCTGGGAACCGGTCGCGGAGAGGTCCGCGCCCACCACCGCGGTCGCGGAGTCCGCCACGCGCTCGCCGCTCGCGTCGGTGGAGACGGCGCGGTACTCGATCAGGGTGCCGACGGGCAGGTCCGCCACGTCGTGGAAGATGCGCGGGGTGTCGTCCTCGGCGGTGCCGAGCGGGGTCCACGCCACCTCGCCGGCCAGTCGCCAGCTGAACGAGGTCTCGGCCCAGCGGTCCGCGGCCACGGTCGCGGAGATCGGGGCACGGCCCTCGACCTTCCCTCCGTCGGCCAGATCCAGGGTGATCTCCTGTGCGTCTCCTGCGGCGGCGACGGGTTGATCGGCCATAAGTGCCACGGCGCCGAGCGAGGGGACGGTGACCTCGAGGGTCCCGTCGGCCGCGGCGGTCACCGCGGCGTGGTCGCCGTACAGCGGCGCGTAGGTCGCGCCCGGGGTGAGGGCGGTGAGGGTGACGGTGCGCTCCTCGGGTGCGTTGTTCAGCGCAACCAGGTGCTCGATCTTCTCGTCGCGGTCCACGCGGGAGAAGGCGTAGACGCCGGCGCCGTCCTCGGCGTGCAGCTCGATCTGCGCGCCCGTGGACAGCGCAGGCGTCTCGCCGCGCAGTGTCGCGAGCTCGCTGATCAGCGGGTACAGCTGCGCCTCGGTCGAGAAGTGCTCGCCGCTGCCGTACGGGGTGCCGTCGATCAGGGTGTCGTCGAGGTAGGACGGCACCTGGCTGGCGAACATCGACTGGCGGGCGTCCTTGTCGTTGCCGTCGCCCACGAAGCCCTGCTCGTCGCCGTAGTAGATGACGGGCTGGCCGCGGGTCAACAGCATGGTCTCGTGCGCGAAGGCGGCGCGCTCGTCGAGCCGGTCGGAGCTGCTGAGCAGGTTCCCGATGCGGCCCATGTCGTGATTGCCCAGGAAGGTGGGCAGGTCCGCGGCGGAGGAGTCGGCGGTCGTGTAGTGGTCGTCGGCGGCGAACAGCCCGGCCATGCCCTGCGCGGTGTAGCCCTTGGCCCAGTTGGTCGCGGAGGCCTGGTAGGCGAAGTCGAGCACCGAGTCCATCTCGGTGTCCCGCACGTAGGGGGACAGCAGCGTCGCGTCGGCGTCGTACACCTCGCCGAAGGTGAAGAACTGGTCCCCGGCCGGGGTCGCGGCCTGGTGGTCGACAAGGGCGGAGGTGAAGGTCTGCCAGAAGGCGAAGTCGACGTGCTTGGCGGTGTCGATGCGGAATCCGTCGATCCCGAAGTCCATCCAGGTGGTGTAGATGTCCGTCATCGTCTCGGCCACGCGCGGGTCCTCGGTCATCAGGTCGTCGAGGCCGTCGAAGTCGCCGAAGGTGACGGACTCGCCCTCCCACGTCGAGTTGCCGCGGTTGTGGTACATCGTCACGTCGTTGAGCGCCTCAGGGACCATCACGCGGTTCTGCTCCGAGCGGACCGGGGTGTACGGGAACGAGGTCTCCGCATCGAAGGCGGGGAAGTCCGGGGACTGGGCGAGCGCGGTGACGTCCACCGGCTCGCCGTTCTCGTCGACATAGGGGGCGGTGGCCTGGTCGACGTAGCCGTACTCGCCCTCCTCGTAGTCGATGAGGTCCGCAGTGTGGTTGGTGATGATGTCGAAGTACACCTTGATCCCGCGCGAGTGCGCGTCCTCGATCAGCGCCTTGAGCTCCTCGTTGGTGCCCAGGTGCGGATCGATGGTGGTGAAGTCGGTGACCCAGTAGCCGTGGTAGCCGGCGCTCGCGTCGGCACCCTCGCCCTGCACGGGGTTGTTGGTGAACGAGGGCGTCAGCCAGATGGCGCTCATCCCCAGGCCCTCGATGTAGTCGAGCTGCGAGTGGAGCCCGGCGATGTCCCCGCCCTGGTAGAAGCCCTTGTCGGTGGCGTCGAAGCCGTGGTCGAGGCGGTCTCCCTCGAGGCCGCCGGTGTCATTGCTCGGATCGCCGTTCTCGAAGCGGTCGGTGAGCACGAAGTAGAAGGTCTGCCCGCCGCCGGGATGGCGGTAAGGGGCCGCGGCGAGCTCGTCGTCCGCCTCGGTGTACTCCCCGCCCTGCTCGGCCAGTGCGACGGACAGCCGCGAGGTCTCCGCATCGAAGCGGAAGGTGATCTCGGCGGGCGCGGCGACGGCCAGCGGGATGTTGTCCTCCCCGCCGTCCAGGCCGTAGGCCTCGTCCCAGCTGCCGCCGATCGTGGCCTTGACCTCGAACTGCCCAGCGGGCACCTCGAAGGTCGACTCCCACTGCCCGGCCGTGTCGGTGGGGGAAAGGGCGGTGGCCTCGCAGGTCGGGTCCCAGTCCTCGCCGCAGCCCAGCTCGTCCTGCAGGGAGCCGGTGAGCACCGGCTGCCCGGGGCCGACGGCGTGCACGAGCGGGGCGGTGCCCAGCATCGTCGCCGTGCCCATCGCGAGTGCTCCGGCGATCGCGAGCAGACGGGTTCTCATCGGGCGGGCGGAGGGCTGGATCGACATGCGGGGACTCCTCTGTCCGGGCAGCAGCGTCGACCGGGGCCGACGGGAGAGGCAGGCGGTGCGGAGCACCCGACCTGCAAGAACTTGCAGTGCATCTGCCGCTCCTGTGCGGCCGACGCGTCGACCACCGTAGGCGGGCCAGGTCGCATGCTCAAGGGAACCCGCAAAACCTGCAAGAACTTTCAGGGCGGTGGGGGCGGTACCGTCGAGGCGTGACCAGCGCACTGACCACGTACCTCGACCGGCTCACCGCGGCCCTCGCCTCCGCGCAGACCTCCGATGTCGCCGATGCGCACGACCCCGGCGACCTGGTGCTCCCCGACCGCGGCATCTCCGGCAGCGCGGAGGAGGATGGCGACATCCCCGAGCTGTCCTTCCTCTCCGGCGCCCGGGAGGATCACCTGGGCGTCGCCGTCTGCACGATCGACGGCGAGATCACCGCCTCGGGCACCGGGCACGCCTTCCCGATGCAGTCCATCTCGAAGGCGTTCGCCTACGGCGCGGCGATCGACCTGCACGGCGCGGAGTATGTCGAATCGCTCGTCGACGAGGAGCCGACGGGGGAGGAGTTCAACGCCCTCAGCCTCGACCCGTACACCAAGAAGCCAAAGAACCCGCTGGTCAACATCGGTGCGATCCGCACCCACGCCATGCTCGGCACCACCCGGGAGGAGCGCACGCAGCGGCTGCGCGCGGTGCTCGACGCCGCGGCGGGCCGCCCGCTCGCTCCGCACGAGGTGACCTGGCGCGAGGAGCTCAAGAGCGCCGACCGCAACTACGCGCTGGCCTACATGCTGCGCGCCGCAGGCTCGATGACGGAGGACGCGATCGAGGTGGTCGACGGCTACATCGAGGGCTGCTCGGTGCTGACCACCGTCACCGACCTCGCCGTCATGGCCGCGACGCTCGCCTCCGGCGGCACGAATCCGCTCACCGGCCAGGAGGTGTTCTCCCGCGTCGCCGCCCGCCAGGTGCTCTCGGTGATGCTCACCTGCGGCATGTACGACAACGCCGGCGACTGGGTCAGCGACGTGGGCCTGCCGGCGAAGTCCGGGGTGGGCGGCGGGATCATCGCGGGCCTGCCCTCTCGCTTCGGCGTCGCGAGCTACGCCCCGCAACTGGACCTGCACGGCAACTCGGTGCGCGGCACCCTCTTCTTCGAGCGGCTCAGCGCCGACTTCGCCCTGCACATGCTCGACGGCGTCGAGCCGCGCGAGCTCGAGGAGTGCGCGCGGGAGCTGATGGAGGCGGGGACGCACCCGTGAACGAGGTGCGGGAGATCGACGCCTCGGAGTGGGAGACCTGGCGCGCGTTGCGCCTGAGAGCGCTGCGCGAGGACCCCGACGCCTTCGCCAGCACCCTCGCCACCACCCTCGAGCGGGAGGCGCGGGACGGGGAGGCCTACTGGCGCGGGTACTTCACCCGCACGGGCCCGGCGCTCATCGCCGAGGTCGACGGCGCCCCCGCCGGGACGGCGCGCGTGGTGGTCGAGGACGGCCCCGCGCACCTCTACTCGATGTGGGTCGCACCCGAGGCGCGGGGGAGGGGCGTCGGCGCGCGCCTGATCACGGCCGGTCTCGACTGGCTCGACGCGCACCACCCGGGACGCACGCTGCGCCTGGAGGTGGTCGAGACGAACCTCCCCGCGCGCCGCCTCTACTCCCGCTGCGGCTTCGCCGTCGTCGGCCCGAACCCCGAGGACGCGGCCGAGATCGTCATGGAGCACGTTCCCGATCGGTAGACTCCCCGCCATGAGTTCCCCTTCGCGCAACGAGCTGGTCCGTCGCCCCTTCGAGGGCCTCCCGAACGAGCAGGACCTGGTCGCGATGCGCCAGCTGATCCCCGCGGCGACCATGTCGGCGAGGACCACCGAGGAGTACGGCGCCGTCGACGTCGAGCTCGCCACGATCCTGCCGATGGCCTGGCCCGCCGTGCGCCGCACCGACGGCACCGTCACCGTCGGCGTGCAGGCCCCGTTCCCCGGCGGCGACCTCTCCCGCGGCCTCGGCCAGGCGATCCGCCAGGCGGTCGCGCTCGAGCCGGGCAGCCCGATCACCTCCGTGTCCCTCGAGGACGACTCCCCGCGCCTGCAGGACGTGCTGGACCTCTCCGGCGACTTCACGATCCGGGTCCAGGACACCTTCGAGTTCTGGCTCGACCCGAGCGCCGAGCGCACCGGCGAGATCGAGCAGGCGATCACCCAGGCGAACGACTCGATCATGCCCACCCGCCCGGTCGAGGGCCTGCCCCACGCCTACTGGGTCGACGCCGGCCCCAAGGAGCACGTGCGCTGGGTGCTGGACGCCGACGAGGACCGCGTCATCGACGCCGTCACCCGCTTGCATGCCCGCCGCGAGTCCGCGCTCTGCGAGGGCGCGAAGTACGTCGGCTCCTTCCGCGCCGAGGGCCTGTCGATCCCCGTCTGGGACCTGCCGAAGGGCTCCGGGGTCGAGGCCGCCGAGGCGGAGGCCGAGTCGTTCCGCGCCCGCTTCGAGGAGGCGCTGGCCTCCACCGAGCCGCTCACCGCGATGGAGCGTCGCGCTCGGGGCGGCATCGTCGCCCGTCAGGTGACGCTGCGATGAGCGCCGCGGGGCCGCTGACGGCGCACCGCCCCGAGCGGGTCGCCGTCGTGATCCCCGCCAAGAACGAGGCGGAGCGGATCGAGACGACCATCGCGTCGGCCCGGGGGATCCCGGGGGTCGACCTGGTGGTGGTCGTCGACGACGGGTCGTCCGACGCCACCTCCGCCGTGGCGATGGGGGCCGACGCCCTGGTGGTGCGGCACAAGACCAACCGCGGCAAGGCCGCGGCGATGGCGACCGGCGCGCAGATGGTCGCGATCCAGGAGGGCGCCGAGCGGGCCGACGGCGGGGAGAGCTTCTCCGAGGAGCTGCACGCCGAGCCCCGCTCGCCCGGCCACACCGGCCCGCTGCCCGTGATCGACGACCGCGCCTCCGAGCCCCGCGCCCTGCTGTTCCTCGACGCGGACATGGGCGGGAGCGCCGCCGCCGCGCAGCCGCTGGTCGAGGCGGTCCTCGGCGAGGGCGTCGACATGGCGATCGCGCTGCTGCCGCCGCAGCCCGGCGCCGGCGGGATGGGCGTCGTGGTGCGCACCGCCCGCCGCGGCATCCTCCGCGCGACCGGCTGGGAGGCGACGCAGCCGCTGTCCGGCACCCGCTGCATCACCCGCGAGACCTGGGACGCCTGCCAGCCCCTCGCCCCCGGCTGGGGCGTGGAGACCTCGCTGACGATCGACGCGCTGACCGCCGGCTTCTGGGTCAAGGAGGTCCCCGCCGATCTCCACCACCGCGCCACCGGCAACGACCTGCGCGGCCGCCTGCACCGCGCCGCGCAGCTGCGCGACGTGCTGCGCGCGCTCGTCCGCACGCGCCACCTGAGCCCGGAGCTGGAGGAGGACGCCGCGGCGGAGACGCCCGAAGCCCTCCCGGCGACGGCCGAGGAGCAGGAGGTCGCGGCAGCGCCGTCTCCGTCGGAGGAGAAGACGACGACTGCGTCAGAGGAAGCGACGGCGATAGAGAGGACGAAACCGGCGGAGGCGGCTCCCGCCCCGTCGGCCGGAGTCCCCGCACCCCTCCCCGTCGGCGGCGCCGACCACGACGAGGCGAAGGTCTGGGCCGGCCTCGCGGACCTCGACGAGCCGGACGCCGAGCTCGCCGAGCAGCGACGTCTCACTCTCGCGGACCTCCCCGTCGACGGCGAGTTCTCCGACGACGAGACCCGGGCGCTGGGGGATGTGGACCCCGCCGAGCTCGACGCGCTGCTGCGCGCCCTGAAGGTCGAGGGCGACTTCGCGCCCGACGACATCGTCTATCTCGCCGGCACCGATCTCGAGCAGCTCGCCGAGCGGCTGGACGCCGCGCCCGTCGAGGGCCGCTTCGAGCCGGCGCACGCGGTCATCATCGCCTCCCACCTGCAGGTGGGGGAGCCGGAGATCCCCGCCTCGCTCACCGCGCCGCTCACGCCCGAGGAGTACACCTCCCTGGTCGTGCACGCCGCGGTCGACGCCGAGAACAGCTGATCAGACGCGCTGCTCCGTCGTCCTGCCGGCCGGGAGCGGGTCCGGCAGCGTCGGCGGCAGCAGCGCGAGCCAGATCCCGAGCATCGCGGCGATCAGCACCGGCCCGGTGTCGTTGACGGCGTAGCCCACCCACGCCCCGACCACGAGCGCGATCCGCACCCGGTGCGCGACAGGCTGGGCCGCATCGAGCGCGGCGAGCCGCCGCCACCGCAGCCGGCGCGGCATGAGGATCGCGATCGAGGCGAGCACCGCGAGCACCAGCACCAGCGCGAGCGCCCAGTACCCGGTGGCCATGGCGATGTTCTGGGCGAGCTTGCGCACGATCACGGAGAGCAGCTCGCCGCTGAGCAGCTCGTCGATGAAGCGCCCCAGGTGGGTGCGGTCCTCGGGCGGGCGCAGCCAGTCCAGGAAGGACACCGACAGCACCGCCGCCGCCCCGCCGACGCCGAGGGCGAGCACGTGCCACACCCGCAGCCGGATCCCGGAGACGAGCAGCGCGAGCAGGCCGAAGGCCGGGACCGTGGCGAGGCCCGAGCCGAAGTCCGCACCCATCGACGGCGCGACGCACACCGCGGCGACCGCGAGCCCGACGCCGACGGTCCACAGCACCCGCGCCCGAGGCGTGCGCACCGCCGTGAACAGGCACAGCAGCGCCATCATCGCCGCGGCCAGCACCATCCCGAAGAGGTGGTTGGAGAGCCCGTAGAAGCGCCCACCGGAGATCGGCTGCGCCCCGAGCGGGGAGGAGAGCTGCAGTCGCGACCCGACCGCGGACTCGGCCAGGATGATCCCCGCGACCAGCGCCGCGGAGACGCCGACGGGGCCGAAGCGGCTGCGGCGCCAGGGCCCGGCGAGCACGAGCACGGACAGCAGCGCGCACCCGCCCCACACCACGCCCGCCAGGGCGAGCGTCGGGCTGCCCGACCGCCACCACGGCATGAGCGAGGCGCACACCCCCACCGGCAGCGCGAGCGGCGCGACCGCCGCGAGTGCGCGGCCGACGGCGGCGAGGCGCCGGCGTCGGGCGAGCGCCGGGACCAGCACGATCACGAGGCCGATCACGCCGAGGGCGAGCCAGGACCCGAGCGCGGGGACGGTCGCGGCATCCACCAGCCGGGCCGCCTCGGAGCGGTCCCAGGCGAGCTGCTGCGCGTCGTCGCTCTCGGTGCCGCGGAAGGGCTGGCCGGGGATCAGCCCGTCGGCGCTCGCGTCGTGGGAGGAGAGCACGGTCGCGACCACGTCGGTGATCATCACGACGCCGGTCTGCTTGGTGGCGCCGGAGGTGAGGGCCTGGCCGGGCAGGGCGGTGTCCATCGCGACCTGCAGGCCGACGGTGCGGGAGGCGACCGCGCCGGTGCGCTCGACCTCCTCGGGATGCTCGGGGTCGGTCGCGGCGACGGAGACCAGCAGGGTCCGCGGAAGGTCCGCGGCCTCACAGCCGCCGAGGTCCTCGAGCGCCGCGGCGACGGCGCCGTCGAGCTCCGTGAGCGCCTGCTCGCGCGAGGAGTCGTCGTGGTCGGGGACCGACGGGGCGATCAGCTCGACCACGTCCCCGTCCTGGAGCGCGCCGGCGACGGCGGCGGGGTCGTCGGTCTCGGTCACCTCTCCTGGCAGCTGCTGCCACTGGTCCGTCGGCGGGGTGGGGATGCCGCTGGTGCGCGGCGCCTCCTCGGCCAGGCCCCGGTAGCCGGTGTGCAGGGTCTCGAGACCCTGCCGCTTCGTGGAGACGACGGTGGTGGAGGTGGTGTTCATGGCGCCGACGCCGGAGCGGTCCGCGAGGCACTGCAGCGTCGGCGTACTCTCTGCGTCGATGTCCTCCCAGGTCAGCCCGGCCGTCGCGATCACCAGGCGCACGGGTGCGTCGGCCTCCGCGCCCCCGTCGGCCCGTGCGGAGGCGCCCGGCAGCAGGGCGAGCGCGGCCAGGAGCGCGAGCAGCAGCACCCGCAGGGCGCGGACGACGGGCAGGGAGGCGGAACGGGCGGGGGAGGCGGGCACGCCCCGATGCTACGGGGCGGTCCTCGACACCGGCCGTGACGTGCACGAGGCCTCCACGTCCTCCGCCTATCGTGTCCTCATGCCCTCACCCCAGCCCCCGTACGAGCAGGTCCGCCGCGAGATCGTCGAGCAGGTGCGCGGCGGCGAGCTCAGGCCCGGCGACCGGCTCCCCGCCATCCGGGCGCATGCCGCGGACCTCGGGCTCGCCGCCGGCACCGTCGCCCGCGCCTACAAGATGCTCGAGGAGGCGCAGATCATCGTCACCCGCCGCGGCGCGGGCACGACGATCGCCCCCGGCGCCGTGGAGAGCGCCCGACGGGAGGCCGAGACCGCCGAGCGCGAGGACGGCGGACCCGTCGACGCGGCGCTGTTCTCCCTGTTCGCCGGACCCGTCGCCGAGGCCCGCACCCGCGGCGCCCGTGACGTCGAGATCCTCGCGACCGTGCGGGCGGTGCTCGCGGGGGAGAGAGCGGGCGGGCAGTGAGGCGGTCCAGGAGTCGGTCGTCGAGCCGCGCGGCGTGAGGATCCGCCTCGAGCGCCTGGGCCCGGGACATGCCGAGGAGATCCTCACCGGCCAGGACGAGGCGCTGGCCAGGGAG
The DNA here is from genome assembly GCF_001293905.1 of Brachybacterium sp. SW0106-09. Taxonomy (NCBI): domain Bacteria; kingdom Bacillati; phylum Actinomycetota; class Actinomycetes; order Micrococcales; family Dermabacteraceae; genus Brachybacterium; species Brachybacterium sp. SW0106-09. The sequence continues at coordinate 45,635 of NZ_BCAK01000006.1, read as the reverse complement.
ATCGTCGGCTGCCCCTGGGACCGGGAGCGCCTCGAGGAGTTCCTCGCCCGCTGCGCGCGCTGGCGCGAGGACGGCCCGGTGGTCGAGTTCGCCGCGCTCGAGGAGGGCAGCGGCCGGCTGCTCGGCGGGGGAGGGCTGAACCGGCTCGCGCCCGGGCTCGGACCGGGCCAGGTGGCGCTGACCTACTGGCTGCTCGCCGGTGCCCGGGGGCGCGGCCTCGGGGTGCCGCTCGCAGAGGCACTGGCCGACCGGGCGCGGGACCTGCCTGCAAGGCGCGGGACGACGAGGTCCGAGGCCGTGCTCCTGATCGCCCCGGACAACACCGCCTCGCAGAGCGTCGCCCGCACTCTCGGCGCTCGGCCGACGGGCGAGCTCGTCCCGCACCCCGCGGGCGGCACCTGTCGGGCGCAGCGCTGGGTGCTGGATCTGCGGGAGAGCTGACCCCGGTCAGCGCTTCGACCTCTCCTCCACATCCCGCACGCTTCCACATCTCCCGTCGGTCCGTGGCGGTCGGGCGCTTCGGATGTCAGGGTGGGTCCGTAGGGTGATGAACAGCTGGAACACCCAGCACGGCGGCATCGATGACGAGTCCACGAGGAGGTGGGGGCGATGACCACGACGGACCACCGCTCCGTGGCGTCTCCCGCCTCTGCGCGGTCCTCGCGCAGCTCGTCGGCCGGACCGTCGGCCTCCCGCACTCCCGCCTCGCGCGGCCCTGTGCCGCGCACCGCGACGGCCCCTCCCCGTGCCCGCGTGCGGGCACGGGCACGGCTCACCGAGGACTCCCTCCTGCGCCGCGGCGGCGTCGAGCCCGGCGCCGACGCTCGCACCATCGCGCGCCTGCTCGAGGAGGAGCGGGAGGACTCTCGTCGCCACGCGCGCCGGCTCGCCGACCTCGCCCCTTTCTGGATCGACCACGAGGACCCCGACCTCGACGACGACCGCGAGGAGCGCAGCCTCGCCGTCGCGATCGCGACCCGTACCACCACCGCGATCGCCTCCTATCGGATCGCGGACGCGCACACCGCCGTCACCGAGATGCCCGCGACCTTCGAACGACTCACCGCCGGGGACATGCCTGTCGAATGGCACACGCGCATGCTGAAGGCGGTCCGCGACCTCACCGCCGTCCAGCGCGCCCAGGTCGACGAGATCGTCGCCTCATGGGATCTCGCCTCTGTGCCTGCGGACCGCTTCCGTGACGAGCTGCGCCAGCTGCGCTCCTGGTTCGACCGCGAGATGAGCGCCCCGCGGCCCGAGTCGCTGCGCGACGTGTCCCTCGAGAACTCCCTGCACGACGACGGCACCGCCTGCCTGCGCATCACCGGCCCGATCCCCGAGATCCTCGATCTCGCCCGGCGCCTGGACCGCTCCGCGAAGACCGTGCAGGCGCGTCAGCGCCGCGCCCTCGAGGAGGGCGAGCCGATCCCCTTCGACCTCGACGGGGACGCAGCCCGTGGCGGGAAGGCCATGAGCCAGGCGGCGCTGCGCTATGCGATCCTCCTGCGCACCGAGCTCGACACCGGCGGGGTCGAGATCCCCGCGCCCCGGCACCGCGTGAACGTCGTCGTCCCCGTGCTCACCCTGATGGGCCTCAGCGACATCCCGGCCCTGTACGACGGGATCCACCCGCTGCCCGCGCAGATGGCCCGCGACCTCGCCGCCGCCGAGCCCGTCTGGCACCGCGTCCTCGCCGACCCCGCGGACGGCGGATTCCTCCCGCTGCCCGCCGAGCGCTACCGCCCCTCCGCCGAGCAGGTGGAGCATCTGCGGCTCCTGCACCCGCGCTGCGCCGCCCCCTGCTGCACGCACACCACCACCGACGACGCCGAGAACGACCACATCGAGGAGTTCGACCACGCCGATCCCGCCCGCGGCGGACCGACCAGCCTCCACAACCTCCACCGCCTCGACTGGAGGCACCACGATCTGAAGACCGCCGGGCGCATCGATCCCGTGCGCGAGCCCGACGGCGCCACCACCTGGACGGTCGGCTCCCCGGCCCTGATCACCACCCGCGTCGCACCCCGTGGTGACCTCGCCGCGCCCCACCACGCGAAGGCGCTCATGGAGTCGTGGGAGGAGTTCTGCTGGCACCGGGACCTCGACCAGATGCAGGCGATCGGCGAGATCGACCGGATCCTGCAGGAATGGGGACCGGCGGACCCCCTGCACGACCCACCGCCCGACCCCGAGGACGAGAGCAGGCAGCGCTGGGAACAGGACCCGCCCTTCTGAGCCCGTACGATCATCCGATGCCCATGGACATCGAGCTCGTGCCACCGACCCCCGCCCTGCGCGACGAGGTCTCGGACTGCCTCGCCGACTTCGCCGGGACTGCCGTGGACGGATCCGGCATCACCGACCCCTCCCGCACGCCGCGGACCGACGACGAGCTCAGCGAGTTCATCGCCCGGCGCCTGGCGGAGGAGGACCCCTCCACGGAGCTCGCCGACGGCTGGGTCCACTGCACGAGCCGCTGGATCCGAGAGCCCGGAACCGGGCAGGTGCTCGGCTTCCTCGCCGTCCGCCACCAGCTCACGCCCTTCCTCCGCGAGGTGGGAGGACACATCGGCTACTCCGTCCGCCCCGGTGCTCGCCGCAGGGGAGTCGCCACCGCGGCCCTCGCGCAGGGTCTGGAGAGCGCGGCCGCGCTCGGCATCGACCCCGTGCTGGTCACCTGCGACACCGACAACACCGCCTCGCGCCGCACCATCGAGGGCGCGGGCGGCTCCCTCGAGGACATCCGCGACGGGAAGCGCCGCTACTGGATCGGCGACGGTGAACGTCCCGTGCGGCGCTGACACAAGCCGCGGCGCGCTCGGGGCGCCGAGTACCCTTCCCCCATGCGGTACGGATTCCTCGGTCCCGAGACGACCTTCACCCATCAGGCACTCCTCCAGGCGCTCACGGAGATCCCCGAGGAGTTCCGGGCCACGGAGCCCGAGCTGGTGCCCTTCGCCTCGGTCGCCACCGCCACCACCGACCTGATCGCCGGGGACATCGACGCGCTCATGGCCCCGATCGAGAACTCCGTCGAGGGCGGCGTCTCCGGGACCCTCGACGTGCTCGCCGCGACCGACTCCATCACGATCGTCGCCGAGCAGACCGTGCAGATCACCTTCGTGCTCGCCGCGCGCGAGCAGACCGCGCTCGAGCAGCTGACCACCGTCTCCTCCCACCCGCACGCCCAGGCGCAGGTGCAGGAATGGCTGCGCACCAACGTTCCCGGCGCGCACATCGCCGCCGCCTCCTCGACCGCTGCCGCGGCCCGTGACCTCGCGAGCATGAGCGAGGACGAGGCCTGGGGCCGCGCCGCGGTCTGCTCGCCGCTGGCGGCGGAGCACTTCGGCCTCACCGTCCTCGCCGAGGGGATCGAGGACCATCCCGGCGCGATCACCCGCTTCGTGCTCGTCACCCGCGAGGGCCGGATCCCCGCCCGCACCGGCTCCGACAAGACCACCGTCGTGATCCAGCTGCCGCACAACCGCTCCGGCGCCCTGCTCGAGGCGCTCGAGATCCTCGGCTCCAACGGCGTGAACATGTCCCGCATCGAGTCCCGGCCCGTCGGCGACTTCCTGGGCCGGTACTCCTTCTCCCTCGACCTCGAGGGGCACATCGAGGACCGGCGGGTCTCCGCGGCGCTGCGCGAGCTCCACCGCCTGTGCCCCGTGGTGCACTACCTCGGCTCCTACCCGCGGGTCGTTGGCGAGCAGCCCGAGGTGCGCGAGGACTTCGCCGACGGCGCCTACGACGAGGCGCACGACTGGCTCGAGCGCCTCACCGGCATGATCACCCCCGCCGACCCGACCACGGAGATCTGAGATGGCCCCGAAGGCACCCGTCACCGTCACCGGCACCGCCCAGGTGCGCGCGATCGACGAGCGGCTGATCCTGCCGCTGCCGCAGGAGGCGAGCGCGCAGCTGCCCTCCCGCGGGCAGGTCGCCGTGCACGCCTCCCTCGACGGACACGAGCGCGACCTGGTCGTCGAGCCCGACGGGCGCAAGGGGCACTGGCTCGACCTCGACGCGGAGCTCGTCGGCGCTCTCGGCGCGAGTGAGGGCAGCACCGTCGAGTTCACACTCACCACCACGAAGGACTGGCCCGAGCCGGAGGTCCCCGCCGACCTCGCCGCCGCGCTCGAGGACGCCGACGACCTCGCCGAGACCTGGCCGTCGCTCACCCCGATGGCGCGCTGGGAGTGGGTGCGCTGGATCGGTGCGACCCGCAGCGAGAGCACCCGCGCGAAGAGGGTCGACGTCTCCATCGACAAGCTCCGCAACGGATCGCGCCGCCCGTGCTGCTTCGACCTCTCCTCCTGCACCGACCCGGAGCTCGCCCGCAGCGGCAAGCTGCGGGCGTGAGCGGAACGGTGGCAGTGCTGCAGCGCCGCAGTTCGCGACGTGATCTCGCGGCCGTCGCCGTCTTCTCGGGGGTCGGCCTGGTCCTCGGCGGCTGCGGGCTCCTGCCCGGGCGCCGACGGGAGATCGAGGTGGCCGCGAGCAGCGGTCTCACCGATGCCGTCATCGCGGTCGGCGAGGACCATGAGCCGCGTGACGTCGCCTCGGCCACTGAGGAGGAATTCGACTGGGACCGCTTCGCGATCTACACGATCGGCACGCCCGCGACGACGATCAACGGGGAGTCGGGGGTGATCGTCGAGACCGGCGAGCGCTACTCCACGCAGGAGGTCCTCTTCGTCTTCCATCGGGACGGCACCGCCGTGCGGGGCGCGCCCTCGGGCTTCGAATTCTTGGCGCACGGAGCAGGGACCTGGTGGGGTCCGCGCACGCGGCTCGTGTGGGATTCGGAGCAGGGCACGCGGCTCGAGGACCCCGACGGCTGAGAAAGTGACGCTGATGGGGACGGTGCCGTTCCCAGGATCCCGCCGACCGGTCTCAGCCGCCGCGCTGCCACATCTCGACGGTGTGCTCGCCAGGTGCCAGGGAGTCGTTCTCCTCGATCCGGTGGCGGGAGTCCCCGGGCGGGAGGCTGCCCACGCGGAACCCGATCCGCGAGTCGATCCGGTTGGTGCCCTCGAGCACGAGGCGCCCGCCCAGGGTGAGGTCCACGGCCGCGGTAGCCGTCCACGCGCACGCCGTTGTCGCCGCCGGTGATGGTCAGGCCGCCGCGGAAGCAGTCCACGCCGCGCAGGTCCGTGATCGTCGCGTCCGTCGCCGTCCACAGGTGGATGCCGTCGGAGACCGAGTTCTGCACCGTGACCCCGCTGATCCGCACCACCTGGCGGTACGAGCCGCCCCTCTGCCCGTTGAGGAAGATCAGGGAGGACTGCTCCTGCTCGTAGCCGCGGAACGCGCCCTGCTCGTGGATCGCGCCGTCGACGGTGTGGTCGCGCAGCACGATCGCGCTCGCGTGCTCCTCGGCGGTCCGGGCGGGGCGGTGCTGCGTGGTGAGGGTGCGCACGCCCTTGGGGATGGTGCGGCGGGCGGAGGATCCGCGCGCCGTGGCCCTCCAGAGTGAGACCGTGCTGGATGTCGACGCTGGGGACGAGATAGACCGCGCCCTCGCGGAGCTCGACGGTGCCGGAGCCCGCGTCGCGCACCGCGTCGACCGCGGCCTGCAGCGCGCCGGTGTCGTCCGTCCGGCCGTCGCCGACGGCGCCGAACTCCTCGGGAGACCAGGGGGTGCCGTGTGCGGCGTCGGCTCCGGGGACGGGACGGTCGACGGGATCGCTGGGGGCTGCCGGGGTCTCGGACCTGCTGCTTCCGGCGGCGCCGAGCACGGCGGCGAATCCGCCGGTGAGAGCGGCGGAGCCGAGCAGCCCGCGACGGGAGGGGCGCACCGGACGGGTCGAACGGGGGAGGCGGGGGGTCTCGTTGCCCATGGGGCGAGGCTCGCCGCGCCACCGAGGTAATCGAAGACCTCCGGGACCCTTACCCGCTGGTCACGGCCGGGAAGGCTCCGTGCTCTCCGGGACGCGCAGCCGCAGCACGCCGGGATCGACGGTCGCGATCAGGTGCGTCGCCTCGATGTCGGTGTCCCCGTCGAGCTGGACGGGCTGCGCCTTCGCGGTCGTCACCCGGATGCCGGTGGTCAGGTAGCGCTCCATCGTGGAGAGCTTCGGCCCCATCTTCGGGACGAGCTTCGGGTTGATCACCTGGGTGGCGACCTGGCTGAAGCCCGCCGCGCCGCGCCAGCCGGCGACGACCACCTCGAGGCGGCCGTTGTCGATCGTCGCATCCGGCATCAGCACGAAGCCGCCGGGGAGCTTGCCGACGTTGCCCAGCAGCACGGTGCGGGCCTTGTGGGCGTGGCGGGTGCGGTCGGGCAGCTCGACGACGACGTCGACCGAGCGGCCGAGGATCGTGCGGGCCCCGCCGAAGACGTAGGCGACCCAGCCGATGCGCTTCTTCATCCGCGGGTCGGTGTAGCCGATCATCTCGGCGTCGGCGCCGAAGCCCGCGATCACCAGGAAGATCTGCTTCGGCGCGGACTGCGCGGCCGCGGGGGAGTCCCCATAGCGCAGCCAGCCGACGTCGACCTGGTGGTCGGTTCCGGTCAGCGCCGCGACCATCGCCGCGGCCGGGTCCTCCAGGGGGATGTCGACGTTGCGGGCCAGGAGGTTGCCGGTGCCGGAGGGGATGATGCCCATGCGGGTGTCGGTGCCGGCGAGGACGGAGGCGACCATCCGCACGGTCCCGTCGCCGCCCGCGGCCATGACCAGGTCCGCGCCGTCGGCGACCGCCCGCTCCGTCTGCCCGCGCCCCGGGTCGTCGATCGTGGTCTCGTAGAACTCGACCTCCGCGCCCTCGACCCGCTCGACGACCTCGGAGATCCGTCGGCGGAAGTCGTCGGTGCCCTCGAACTTCGAGGGGTTCAGGACCACGGCGATGCGACGCAGACGCCCCGGGGCGTGCGGGTCCTCGCCGTCGTCCGGGTTCTCGTGCGCCTCGGCCCGGGCTGCGCTCTCGGACTTCAGCGCGGAGAGCTCGCGGCGGTGCCGGCCGAGGCGTCGCAGCACCACGACCAGCAGGACGACGGCGATGATCGTGGTGACCACCGAGGCGATGCTCAGCAGCGGCAGGGTCAGATCCATGTGCCCACCGTAGCGGCGCGGCCCCGCCGCGATCGGCCCGGGCACGCAGGTACCCTGGAGCAATGATCGATCTGCGGCTCCTGCGAGACAATCCCGACGTCGTCCGAGCGGCCCAGCGGGCCCGGCGGCGCGACGCCTCCACCGTCGATGCGGTGCTCGAGGCCGACTCGCGCTGGCGCGAGGCGACCTCCGCCTTCGAGTCGGCGCGCGCCGAGCAGAAGGCCTTCGGCAAGAAGGTCTCGCAGGCCACCGGCGAGGAGAAGCAGGCGCTGCTGGCCGAGGTCAAGCAGCTCGCCGCCGACGTGAAGCGGCTCGAGGCCGAGTCCGGGGAGGCGCTCGCCGTCCGCGACGCGGCCCTGCGCGAGATCCCGAACCTCGCCGAGGGCGCTCCCGAGGGCCTCGAGGAGGACTTCGTCCTCCGCGAGACCGTCGGCGAGACCCCGGGCTTCGACTTCGAGATCAAGGACCACCTCGAGATCGCCGAGGGCCTGCAGGCGATCGACATGGCCCGCGGCGCGAAGGTCTCAGGCGCCCGCTTCTACTTCCTGCGCGGCGTGGGCGCTCAGCTCGAGCTCGCGATCCTGAACTCCGCGATCGACCAGGCCACGAAGGCCGGGTTCACCCCGATGATCACCCCCACCCTGGTGCTGCCCGAGGCGATGGAGGGCACCGGCTTCCTCGGCGAGCACGCCGACGAGGTGTACCACCTCGACAAGGGCGACGACCTCTATCTCGTCGGAACCTCCGAGGTGGCGCTGGCGAGCTACCACAAGGACGAGATCCTCGACCTTTCCGACGGTCCGATCCGCTACGCCGGCTGGAGCGCCTGCTACCGCCGCGAGGCCGGCAGCTACGGCAAGGACACCCGCGGCATCATCCGCGTGCACCAGTTCCACAAGGTCGAGATGTTCTCCTACTGCCGCATCGAGGACTCCTACGAGGAGCACGAGCGGCTGCTGGACTGGGAGCGGGAGATGATGGCGCGGATCGACGTGCCCTACCGCATCATCGACACCGCCGCCGGCGACCTCGGCACCTCCGCCGCCCGCAAGTACGACTGCGAGGCGTGGATGCCCAGCCAGAACACCTACCGCGAGCTGACCTCCACCTCGAACACCACCCAGTTCCAGGCGCGACGGCTGAACATCCGCGAGCGCACCGAGGACGGCCTGCGCCCCGTCGCCACCCTCAACGGCACCCTCGGCACCACCCGCTTCATCGCCGCGATCCTCGAGAACCACCAGCAGGCCGACGGCTCCGTCGTCGTGCCCGAGGGGCTGCGGCCCTATCTCGGCGGGCGCGAGGTCTTCGAGGTCGTGGGCGGCGCTGCCTGAGATGCCCTTCCCCCGTCCCCTCCAGCGACTGCGCGCGGCTCTTCGCCACCGACGGTTCACCCGTTCGTCGGCGGCCGATGGCACACTGCCGCGCATGAGCGCCTCTACCACGACCACCGACCGGACCGCCGCGCGCGAGCGCCTGGCCGAGCACCTCGACCGGCTCGACGGCGAGGCGCTGCTGATCGGCCTCGACGTCGACGGCACCCTCGTCGACCACGACGGGCGGATGACCCCCGAGATGCGGGACGCGCTGCGCGGCGCCGCGAGCACGCACACCGTCGTCATCGCCACCGGCCGCTCCCTCGGCGCGACCCTCCCGATCGTCGAGGCCGCCGGGATCACGCGCGGCTACGCGGTCTGCTCCAACGGCGCGGTCACCGTCGAGATGGACCCCGAGGCCGAGGGCGGGCACCACATCGTCGACACCCGCTCCTTCCAGCCCGGCCACGCCCTGCGCACCCTGCGCGAGGTCGCCCCCGACGCGCACTACGCGGTCGAGACGGCCGACGGCGGCTTCCACTCGACCACCGGCTTCCAGGACGCGAGCTTCGGCGTCGAGGCGACCGAGACCGTGCTCGAGGACCTGATGGAGCTCGAGGCGGTGCGCGTGGTCGTCCACGTCCCCGACCTCTCCCCGCAGGAGTTCTCGAAGGTCATCGCCGAGTCCGGGGTGCACGGCGTCGAGTACTCGATCGGGTGGACCGCCTGGCTGGACATGGCCGCGCCCGGCATCTCCAAGGCCAGCGCCCTCGAGGTGATCCGCGACCGGCTCGGCATCGAGCGGCGGGCGACCGTCGCCGTCGGCGACGGCTTCAACGACACCGAGATGCTCGCCTGGGCCGAGGTCGGGGTCGCGATGGGGCAGGCGCCGCAGGGCGTGAAGGACGTCGCGGACGTGGTCACCGAGTCGATCTACGAGGACGGGACCGTGCTCGTGCTGGAGGGGCTTCAGCGCTGACGGCGAAGACCTCCGCGCAACGGCGCTGGGAGTGGGAGGCTACGGGTGTCAGTTGCTTCAGATCGAGGATTGAGAATGACCGCAGAGATTCCTGAAGGTTTTCGTGAGGTGGCGGCCGCCGGTGCTCTGGCATCGATGCTCGATGAGGATCCGAGCCCACTCATCACCCTCACCGACGAGGAGCTGTTCACCCTCTACGGGAGGGAAGGGGAGGGGAGGTTCGCCTCACCCTGGCTCGACCGATTGGCGGTTGATCGAGGTCAGCGCTTCGACGTCGGAATGCTGACTTCTGTCCTCCGGCGTTCGATGATCGCGCGGGGAATGATCGCCCCGGAGGCGATACTCGCCGCGGCAGAGAAGCGCGAGCAGGTCGGCGACCCGCAGGCGATGAAGGGGAATTTTCTTCTGACTGGGATCCTCACGCGCCGGAATCACGCGGCAGTCCGCCTTGAGGCTGTCGGTCACGCGCCGGAGGAACGAGGTGCTCACGGCATCTACGTGGATCGTGACCGGACCGTGTTGTACGAGCAGACATCGCCGGCCGGCCTTCACCATTTCACGATCCAGAATGTGTCGAACTCAGTGGATCTTCTGCGCACCTTCGTTCTGGGGCGCGTAACCGGTGAGGCGGACGAATCGGCGACGGGGTCCGATCCCGAGGAGCAGGACGCGATCCTCTGGCGCGGCAAGATGGACGGCGCGCATGCCGACCCCGCCCTGCTCGAGCACACAGGAGAGCTGATCGCTGCTACCAAGATCTCGCTGTCCGGATCGCTGGCCGCGCAGTCAGGGGAAATGCACTTCGTCTCCGGCCGAGCAATGTTAGTGATCCTTCAGCCTGATCCAGACAGCGTTGCAGCGGAGGATATGGCCGTCGCACGGTCGATCGCACCGGAGGAGCTGGATGAGCTCCTGGAACTGCTGATCGGGGATATGAACGACTCAGGGGACGAGTAGACCCGGCGCGACTTCTCTACCGGCCGAGACCGCGGATCCACTCATTGACCGCCGTCGCGCCGTCCTCGATCGGGGCGACGAGGGGAGTCTCGGAGATGGCCTCCAGAGGACGCTGCGAGAGGTCGATCATGGGATCGATGATCGGGACGGCGTCCCTGATGCTCGACGTGACATCCGAGTACAAGTCGTTGATGCCGTCCGTGACAGGTTTGGCGAATTCCGTGTACGCCGGGATGCCGGTCGCCTGCTCGAATACGAAGTACGGCGCGGTCATGAGGAACTTCGAGGTTGATCCTCCGCCTGGGCCGCCGGCGATCGCATCGGCCTGTGCAGCCATTGTCATTGCGGACCAGCCCATATCCAGAGAACCCGTGACGATGCCCCCCACCTCGCCGATGCCCTTGAGCGCCAAGCCGACCGGCGGGACGGGCGGTACCATGCTGAGGGCGGCCATGCCGGCGTCGAGCGTGTTGATCCCCCCGGTGACCAGGCCGTCAAGGGTGCCGTAATAGTCGCCGTCCTGGAACGATTGCAGCGCGTCGTAGTAGCCGATGGCGGCCCCCGGGATGTCCATCGCGAGACTGATCGCCGCTGCGGCACCGGTCGGCTCGACGAAGATCCCGGCGATGTCACCACCGATGGAAGCTGCGTTCCAGATCAAGTTCCCCCAGTAGCCGGCTTCAGGCCCGCCCAGCAGATCACCCCAGAAGCCGTCGCTCTCCAGAGGGTCGTAGTCCTCGAGAGCCTTCCTGATGGCCTCGAGGGGGTTGAGCGGATCGCTCTGGCCCCCGTCGCCTCTGTCGCCCTCGTTTCCTTGATTGCCGCCGGAGCCCCCGTCCTCGCTCGCCGAGTCCTGCTCCTCCGAGTGCTGCTCACACTCCTTCGCGAGGGAGAACAGCCGAGATGTGGCCGGATCGACTCTCTCCCCGCACATCACCTGGAACGAGCTCCGAAACTCGTCGGCGTCGGGTCCGATCCACTGCACGCTCTCCACCGTGGAGGAAAGAGTCACGATCAGTTCCTCGATCCGCCTCGCGCCGCTGCTGACCGCCGTCCCGTGCTCACGGAGCTGGTCCGTGTCTGCTCCCCAGAAGTTCATGTGTGATTCCGTCCCCTGTGCGTGCGTATGTCCTGAGAGTAGGTGGGTTGGCGCGCGGGGGACATGGGGAGAAGTCCCCACTAGGCGATATCGTCCTGTGGGGTGCCAGGTGTAGCACAGTCGGGAAGGGCAGTGGGGATGGAGCAGATGAGCTACCGAGCGATCAGGACGGGGTGGGTTCGCGGTGCCCTCGGGTGCCTCATGGGCGTGCCCCTGCTGGTCGTTCTCGGCGCCGGGGCAATTCTGTTGACCCTCGACTCCGTTGCTGGTGTGCTGGGCGCTCTGCTGTGCCTGGTCATCGTGCTGATCTGCGCTCTTCTTCTGGTGGTCGCCACCCGGCGTCAGTTCATCGTCGATGACCAGGGCATCACGCTCGTCCGCTCCTTCAGCACCCTCCGCATCCGGTGGGAGGAGATCGCCGTGATCGAACAGGACAGTGGGTACTGGGCCACGGGTGCGGTGATCATCGTGCTGCGGCACCCGCCCGGCAAGAGGATCATCGCTTGGCCCACCTCGGACCGGAGGGCGATGTTTCGCGGCGAGAATCCCGTCGCCCTCGGCGACCCCGCCACAGTTCTCCGCCCGCCCGCCAGGGCCGCGATCGACGGACACCGCCGGTGGCTCTCCCGCCAGCCCCGATAGCGAAGTGGATCACTGACCGCGACGGCGCCGGAACTCCTGTTTCCAGGCCGCCTCGACGCGACGGTTCCGATCCCGCAGCGAGCGGGCCCAGCGGGGGGAGAAAAGGTCGGGGAGCGGGATGAAGTACATCATCGCCCACAGGAAGAGGACGAAGGACAGCGCGGCGAGCGGCAGTGTGACGAGGCCGAGGTAGATCCCCACCACCGGCAGCACGAAGGCAGCGAAGCACAGGCACATGACGCCGAACATCGATGCGCCGAGCACCGCCCAGCGCTCGTCGCGCAGGCGTTCGCCGAACTCGTCGCCCATCCAGGCGCGAGCTCGCTCGGAGCGGCCTCGCCGGGCCCAGGCCGTGTAGGCGAGGCAGAAGACGCCGACGAGCGTGAGGCCTGCGGATACGAGGAGTCGGGTCGTGAGCTGGTCGCTCATGCGCTCCGGCGGCGGCGCCCCCGACGGTGCCCGGCGGCCGACTCCTCGACCTCCAGGATCACCTTGCCGAGGTGGCCTCCGGTGCGGAGGATCTCGTGGGCGCGAGCGGCCTCGGCCAGCGGGAGCCGCTCGTGGATCGGGATCTGCAGCTCCCCGGAGGCCAGCAGCGGCCAGACCAGGTAGCGGGTCGCCTCGAGGATCGCGGCCTTGTTCTCCACCGGGCGGGAGCGCAGCGTCGAGCCGATCACGCGGGCGCGCTTGGCCATCAGCTGCCCGATCGACAGCTCGCCGCTCGCCCCGCCGAGCGTCCCGATGATCACCAGGCGGCCGCCCTCGTTCAGCATCGAGACGTTGTCGGCCAGCGCCGAGCCGCCGACGACGTCGAGGATCACGTCCGCGCCGCCCGCCTCGCGCACCGCGGCGGGCAGGTCGATGATCCGGCGGTTCCACGCCTGCTCGGCGCCGAGCTGGGCGACGATCGGCAGTGCGTCGTCGCTGCCGACGGCGGTGAGCACCCGGGCGTCCATGGCCTTGGCGAGCTGGATGGCGACCGTGCCGATGCCGCCCGTGCCGCCGTGGACCAGGACTGTCTCGCCCTCGCGCATCCCCGCCTCGAGCACCAGGTTCGACACGACCGTCGCGGCGGCCTCGACCACCCCGGCCGCGTCGATCAGGCCCATGCCCTCCGGAGCCGGGAGCAGCTGCGCCTCGGGGACCGCGACGACCTCGGCGTAGCCGCCGCCGGCGAGCAGGGCGACGATCTCCTCGCCGGTGTCCCGTCGGCGGCCGGAGACCTCGAGGCCCGGCAGCTCGGAGGCGCCGGGCGGCGGCGGGTACTTCCCTGCGGCCTGCGCCAGGTCGGCGCGGTTCACGCCCGCGGCGACGACGTCGACCAGCACCTCGCCGGGGCCGGGCGTGGGTTCGGGCAGCTCGGCGAGCTCGAGCTCGCCCTCGCCGACGATGGTGATCGCGCGCATGGTCCTCTTCTCGGTCATCGGGCTCTCAGTGTCCGGGCTCGCCGTCATCGTCCCACCTCGACGACGGTGCGGCCGCGGACCTGGCCGGCCAGCACCTGCTGCGCGGCGGGGATCGCGTCGGCGAGGCCGATGGTGGTGGTCATCGAGTCCAGCAGGGCCAGGTCGAGCTCGCTCGCCAGCGCCGCCCAGGCCCGCTCGCGCAGCGGCAGCGGGCACTCGACGGAGTTGATGCCGGCGAGGGTGACGCCGCGCAGGATGAACGGCAGCACCGTCGCGGGCAGGTCCGGTCCCTGCGCGAGGCCGTAGGCGGCGACCGTGCCTCCCCACGCGGTCTGCGCGAGGACGTTCGCGAGCGTCGTCGAGCCGACCCCGTCGACCGCGGCGGCGAAGCGCTGGGACTGCAGGGGACGGCCCGGCTCCTCCGACAGCTCGCGGCGGTCCACGACCTCGGCGGCGCCGAGGGAGCGCAGGTACTCGCCGTGCTCCTCGACGCGCCCTGTCGAGGCGATCACGCGGTGGCCGCGTCCGGCGAGCAGCGCGATCGCGACCGAGCCGGCGCCGCCGGAGGCGCCGGTGACCAGCACGTCCCCGTCGGCCGGGGTGAGGCCTGCGTCCTCGAGGCGCAGCACGGCGAGCATCGCGGTGAAGCCGGCGGTGCCGATCGCGGCGGCGCGGTGCGCGGTGAGGGCCGCGGGGAGGTGGACGAGCGCGTCCGGGCGCACGCGGGCACGGGTCGCGAAGCCGCCGTGGCGGGACTCTCCGATCCCGTCGCCGTTCAGGACCACGGCATCGCCGGGGGAGAAGCGCTCGTCGCCGGACTCCGACACCGTGCCGACCAGGTCGATGCCGGGGACCAGCGGGTGGGTGCGGGCGATGCCCTTGCCGGCCAGGGCCATCGCGTCCTTGTAGTTCAGCGAGGAGAACTCCACGTCGAGCGCCACCTCGCCGGTCAGCAGGGATTCGTCGGCGTCCTCGACCAGGCGCGGGGAGGCGCCCTCGGACTCGATCAGGATCGCGCGCATCAGGGCTCCTCCGTCGGTGGGGGCGGGTGGGGCCAGCCTAGCCCCGGCGGCCCCGGCGGCGACGGTAGACTCGTGCGGGTGCCTTCGGGCACCGGGAGGGTTGTCAGAGCGGCCGAATGAGATGGTCTTGAAAACCATTGTGCAGTGACCCTGTACCGCGGGTTCGAATCCCGCACCCTCCGCTCATCTGCACTGCAGTGTTCATCCGGGCACCATCGGAGGGGGAGCGTGGCCGAGGTCGGGTATCGCGCCATCAGGACCTGGTGGGTCCGCGCCGCGCTGGGCGTCGTCCTCCTGCCGGTCTCCTTCGTCGTGCTGGGCAGCGGCGTCATGCTGCTCACCACGGAGTCCCTCGCCGGGGTCCTCGGGCACCTGCTGAGCCTGTCCCTCGTGCTCTTCATCGGCCTGGTCTGGTTCGTGGGCACCAGGATCCAGTTCCTCGTCGATGACGAGGGGATCACGATCGTCCACTACGTGAAGACCCATCGGATCCCGTGGGAGCAGGTCGCCGTGATCGAGCAGAGCGGCTCCTACTGGACCATGGGCGCCGCGGTCGTGGTGCTGCGCGGGCCCGTCGGCCGACGGATCACCGCGCTCGCGACCACGGATCGCATGATGCTGTACCGCGGGGAGAACCCCTTCGCCTTCGTCGACGCCTCACGCGCGTACGCCCCGCGCCCTCCGACGGCGGCCGCTATCGAGGCGCACCG
This sequence comes from Brachybacterium sp. SW0106-09, assembly GCF_001293905.1. Lineage (NCBI taxonomy): Bacteria > Bacillati > Actinomycetota > Actinomycetes > Micrococcales > Dermabacteraceae > Brachybacterium > Brachybacterium sp. SW0106-09. The sequence goes on along the minus strand of NZ_BCAK01000006.1, from coordinate 30,446 downwards.
CCGCTGGATCGCCGCGACGAATGCGCGGAGGCAGGGCCGGTAGGAGCACTCAGCGGTCCGTCGGCTCCACGCGGCGCTCGCCGGCGCGGACCGGGACGGGCAGGTGGTTGCCCTCCGGCGGGCGGGGGCAGGTCGCCGAGGTGCTGAAGGCCGAGGGGAAGTTCAGCGCCCGGTTCACGTCCACCTCGATGCGGTCCCCGTCGATCCGCGCCTCCACCTGGCGCCAGTCCGCGCTCTCCGCGCCGGAGGTCTCGTCGGTGAACACGAGGGTGGAACGGCCGGTCACCACGAGCTCCACGTCCTGGCCGCCGACCGTGAAGCGCGCGACGCCGGGGGAGGGGACCTCCGAGGTGAGCCAGGGCAGGACCGAACCGACCGTGACCTCCGCCGGGTGCGGGACGAAGGTGCCGGTCAGCACCGCGTCCGGGTCGTGGTCGAAGGTCGGCACGCCCTCGAAGGCGGTGCGTCGCGGGGCCGACGGGTCCAGCAGGCGCAGCCCGATCCGGTCGCCGCGGCGGATCACGTCGATCTGCACGTCCTCGCCGAAGCGGGCCAGGCGCACGTCGGCGGCCGCGCCGACGGTGACGCGGGTGTGCTCACCATGGTGCTCGACGAGTGCCTCGGGGGCGTCCGCCAGCAGCTCGAGCGCCTCGCCCTCCCACTCCGCCTCGAGCACGTCGCCCTCGCGCCGCCAGGTGCCGGGCACGCCCTCGATCTCGTGCGCCCCGTCGGCCGGGTCGATCCAGTGCAGCCCCACCTGGGAGAGGATCCCGTGCGGCTCGGCCAGGCCGCGGTCGCGACGGTCGCGGAAGGCGAGGAAGTCCTCGGGGGCGGATGCGGTCATGGGAGCCTCCTGCAGGTCTCGGACGGGACGCTCGCAGTCTGCTCCCTCTTACCCCGCGCGTCGAGGGCTCGCGTCATGCGCGGTCATCCGCCGACGCCGTCGACCTCCGCACGCGCCCATGCGGCGACCTCCCGGGCCAGGCCGCGGTCGAGCGCCGTGGGGGAGCGGCGCAGGAACGTCGGCCGGCCGTGCAGCGCGCCGGGACCATCGGGGCCGAGATAGGAGCCGGGCGGGAGCGACTGCGTCGCGGCGAGCAGCACCGAGGCCGCGCCCTCCTGCGCCGTCATCGCCAGCGGACGGGACGCGGCGGTCACCAGGGCGTCCAGCCGGTCGGAGCCGGTCGCGTTCTGAAGGTTCGTCAGCACCCAGCCGGGATGGACCAGCTGGAGGTCCACCGGGGAGCCCGTCGCGGTCAGCTGCTCGGCGAGGTCGAGCCCCCACAGCATCGTGACCAGCTTCGAGCGGCCGTAGGCGGCGCGCAGCGACCATCCGCCTCGGCGGAAGTGCGGATCGGCGCGGTCGATGCGTCCGAAGGTGTGGGCGTGGGAGGCCACCACCACGACCCGCCCCCGCACCGAGGGGAGCAGCAGGTCCGTCAGCAGCAGCGGCGCGAGGGCGTTGACGCCGAGCATCCGCTCGAAGCCGTCGGCCGTCTCCTCGCGGCGGCGGGTGACCAGGCCCGCGACGTGGATCAGATGGTCGATCCCGGTCCCGGCGGTCACGCGGCCGATGGCCTCGGCGGCCGCGCGGACCGAGGCGAGGTCGTCGAGGTCCAGGTCGACCAGCCGCACCGCCCCGGGCCGCCCCGTCTCCGCCGTGATGCGGGAGCGGACGATCCCGCCCTTGGCCCGGCTGCGCACCCCGAGCACCAGATCGGCACCCCAGAGCGCCAGCTGCAGCGCGGCCTCGCGGCCCAGCCCGTCGCTCGCGCCGGTCATGACGACGGTCCTGCCGCGCAGGTCCGGGGCGGGCAGGTGCTCCCAGCCCAGCGGAGTGCCGGAGCGTGCGGATCGGGACCGGATCACGGGGGCTCCTGAGGGGTGCGGCGGCATCGCGTGCTGCGGCGGACGCTAGCGGTGCGCCGCGGACAGGTCAACGACTTCGCACGAGAGGCGCCTCATCACCGTCTGGGGCGTCTCTCATCGGACCCGTGTTCTCTGTGGTCATCGAGAAGAGGACCCGGGCGACCGGGCCCACGAAGGAGTGATCACGATGCGTGCGAAGACGACGATCTGGACCGTGGCGGCCGGCACCACCGCGGCCGTGCTGATCCCGGGCGTGGCCTATGCGATGGTCGGCGGCGGCGACAGCTCCCCGCGCACCGCCGGGGACGCGGTCGTGCAGCCGGCCGACGGCGCCGCGCAGGCCTCCGCGGCCTCCGCCCCGTCGGCGCCGAGCCCGGCCGGGCCCGCCGCGGCGCTCCCGGCGGTGGAGACGATGCAGAGCGCGGGGACCGCCGGTGGCGAGGTCAGCGCCGTGACGGCGGTGAGCGCGCCGACGGCGGTGAGTGCGGGCTCGGCGGCTCCGGCGCCTGCGAAGGCCGCTCCTGCGCCCTCCCCTGCGAAGCCTGCCCCCGCCCCCGCGAAGGTCGGCGATGTGCAGTCAGCGCAGTCGGCGCCCACGGCGCAGTCCGCGCCGACGCCGCAGTCTGCGCAGTCCGCCCCGTCGGCCCCGAGCCCGGCCTCCGCGGATTCGCCGCAGTCGCCCGACTCCCCGCACTGAGCCGGTCCTCTCTCCGCCGCGTAGCATGTGCGCCAACCAGGAGCATTCGGCCGGATCGAGGAGATGACGACGATGGCGCAGTACACAGGTGTGGCAGTGAGCCCCGGACGGGTGATCGGCACCATCCGGACGATGGCCCCGCCGGTCGCAGAGCCCGCGGCGGACGCGACGCTCCCCGAGGGCGCCGATGCGCAGGCCGAGTCCGAGCGGATCCCCGCCGCGGCCGCCGCCGTGCAGGCCACTCTCGCCCGCCTCGCCGAGCGCGCGAACGGCGACGGGAAGAAGATCCTCGAGGCGACTGCGCAGATGGCCGCCGACCCCTCCCTCACGCAGACCGCCCAGGGCCTCGTCCTCTCCGGCGGGAAGACGCCCGAACGGGCCGTGTGGGAGGCCGGCGACCAGGTCGCCTCCATGCTCGAGAACCTCGGCGGGTACATGGCCGAGCGCGCCACCGACGTGCGCGACGTGCGCGCCCGCATCGTCGCCGAGCTGCGCGGCGAGCAGGCCCCCGGCATCCCCGAGGTCGACGAGCCGTTCGTGCTCACCGCCATCGACCTCGCCCCCGCCGACACCGCCACCCTCGACCCCGCGCGGGTGCTCGCCCTGGTCACCTCCGACGGCGGCCCCCAGTCGCACACCGCGATCCTCGCCCGCCAGCTGGGCCTGCCTGCGATCGTCGCCGCGAAGGGGATCCACGAGTTCTCCGACGGCACCGAGGTGTTCATCGACGCCGGCTTCGGCACCATCACCGACGAGGTCACCGAGGAGCACCAGCGCCTCTCCGAGGCGTGGGCCGAGCTGCAGCGCAACCCCCTGACCTACGAGGGCGGGGGAGGGGTGCTCGCCGACGGGACCCGCGTGCAGCTGCTGGCCAACATCGGCGGCGCCAAGGACGCCGAGAAGGCGGCCGCCGCGCACGCCGACGGCGTGGGCCTGTTCCGCACCGAGTTCCTGTTCCTGGACCGCGCGGACGAGCCCGGCGTGGAGGAGCAGACCGCCGCGTACTCGGAGACGTTCGCGCACTTCCCGGGCAAGAAGGTCGTGGTGCGCACGATCGACGCGGGCGCCGACAAGCCGCTGCCCTTCCTCACCGACGCCGACGAGCCCAACCCCGCCCTCGGCGTGCGCGCGTATCGGACCTCCTGGGAGAAGCGCTCGGTGCTGACCAATCAGCTCGACGCGATCGCCGCCGCGGCGAGGAGCACCGAGGCGAAGCCCTGGGTGATGGCGCCGATGATCGCGACCGTCGACGAGACCGAGGACTTCGTGGGCCTGTGCCGCGAGCGCGGCCTCGAACCGGCCGGGATCATGGTCGAGACCCCCTCGGCCGCGATCACCGCCGACCGCCACCTCGCCGAGTCCGACTTCGCCTCGATCGGCACCAACGACCTCACCCAGTACACGATGGCCGCCGACCGCCAGCTCGGCTCCCTCGCGCACCTGAACTCGCCCTGGCAGCCCGCCGTGCTCGCGCTGGTGAAGGCCACCTGCGACGGCGCTCGTGCGGCCGGCGGCGACCCGGAGGCGTTCGGGGAGAGCGCGAACAAGCCCGTCGGCGTGTGCGGCGAGGCGGCAGGCGATCCCGGACTCGCGGTGGTGCTCGTCGGCCTCGGCGTGAACTCGCTGTCGATGACCCCGCGCTCCCTGCCCGCGGTCGCGAAGGTGCTCTCGACCGTCACCTTCGAGCAGGCCAAGGACCTCGCCGCGAAGGCGCTCGAGGCCCGCACCTCCGAGGACGCGGTGAGCCTGGTCCGCGCGAACCTGCCGATCCTGGGCGAGCTGGGGCTGTGAGAGGCTGACCGGCCCGGACGCGAGAAGGGCGCTCCACCGTGACGGTGGGGCGCCCTTCTGCATCGGGCGAGGCTCTCGCTCACTCCTCGGCGTCGAGGTCCTTCTCGAGCAGGTCCGCGAGGGCGTTGACCGACTCCTCGGCTCCCTCGCCCTCGGCGCGGAGGGTCACCTCGTCGCCGTGACCGGCGCCGAGGGTCATGAGCATCAGCATGCTCGAGGCCTGCACGGCGCTGCCGCCGGCCTTCTCGATGGTGACGGTGGCCGGCTGCTGCGCAGCGGCCTGGGCGAAGATGCCGGCGGGGCGGGCGTGGAGCCCGGAGGCGCTGGCGATCGTGACGGTGCGCTCTGCCATGGTGGATGCCTTTCGATCGGGTGGTCCCGCGGCCGCGGGCCGCGGGCGAGAAGTCGGGGACGGCTCGGGCGGGGTGCTCAGTCCGTGTGACGCGAATATACCGGGGACGCGATCCGCTCGCGCACCTCGGCGTACAGGGGGTGGGACGGCTCGAGCCCGGTGATCTCCGCGGTGGCGGCGTCCGGATCGGCGGAGGCGAGGATCTCCTGCAGGCGATCGACCTCCTCGTCGCCCTCAGGGGTGAACACGAGCGCGGCGGAGAGGGAGTTCAGCAGCGCCTCGTGGCCGAGCCCGCGCTCGGCGAGCTCCGCGGCCGGGCCGATGATGCGGTCCTGGCGGGAGAGCTTGCGCAGCGGGGAGCGGCCGACGCGCTCGACCGGGTCCGGCAGGGCCTCGTTCGCGAAGCGGCCGAGCACCTTCGAGCGGTAGGCGGCCATCTCCTCCTCGGCGAAGCCGTGCTTGGCGACCAGCAGCGAGGAGGTCTCCTCCAGCACGGCCCCGACCTGCTCGGCGACCTCCGGGTCCGCGATGGACTCGGAGATCGTGGCGTGGCCCGTGCGGGCGCCGTGCCAGGCCGTGGTGGCGTGGCCGGTGTTCACCGTGAACAGCTTCCGCTCGATGTACGGGCCGAGGCTGTCCACCCAGGTGATGCCCGGGACGTGCGGCTCGGTGCCCTCGAAGGGACCGCGCTCGACGGCCCACTCGTGGAAGTCCTCGACGGTGACGTCGAGGCCCGCGCCCTCGGCCTGGACCGGGACGATCCGATCCACGGCGGTGTTCGCGAACAGCGCCTTCTCGTCGACGTCCTCGCCCTGGTAGGCGGCGCGCACCTCGGCCTCCAGCAGATCGGTCGCGTTGATCGCGTTCTCGCAGGCGAGGACCGCGATGCGGGGAGCGCCCGCGGGGCGCGCCGCGATGCCGGCGGCGATGTTCGGGGCCACGAACCTCAGGATCCGGGCGCCGACGGCGGTGGTGACCATGTCCGCCGAGGCGATCTCCTCGGCCAGGCCCTCCGGGTCCTCGCTCGAGTTGATCGCCCGGAAGCCGTCGACCACCGTCGAGGTCGGGTCCTGGCCGACGGTCCGGACCGTGTACGAGTCCGCCGCCTGCAGCGACTCGACCAGCGGCGCGGCGACGTCGGAGAACACCACCTCGAAGCCGGCCTCGTGCAGCAGCAGGCCCACGAAGCCGCGGCCGATGTTCCCTGCGCCGAAGTGCACTGCCTTCATGGTGCTCACTCCTTCTCGTCCCCGAGGATCTCGAGGATCTCGTCGGTGGTGGTGGCGTCCTCGAGACGCTTGACCTGGGCGGGGTCGGAGAAGGTCATGGCGACCTTCTGCAGCAGCGTGAGGTGCTCGTTGCCGACCCCGGCGATGCCGATCACGAAGGTGGTCGAGTTGCCGTTCCAGTCGATCCCGCCCGGGTAGCGCACGAAGGACATCGCCGAACGGGTGATCGAGGACTTCGCCTCGTTCGTGCCGTGCGGGATCGCCAGGCCGTTGCCCATGAACGTGGAGACCGTCGCCTCGCGGTCGTGCATCGCCCGCACATAGCCCTCGTCCACCGCGCCGGCGGCGACCAGCAGGGCGCCGGCCTCGTCGATGCCGGAGGCGGAGTCGGTGGCGGTGCCGTCCAGGACGATGCTGGAGGGGGCGAGGATCTGCGGGGCGGAGTCGGTGGAGTCCTCCGCGGCGGCCTCCGTCCCTGCCGTGCCCTCTGCTTCCGCCGGCTGCTCGTCCTCCGGGCGCGGGGCCGCGTGGCGGCCGCGAGGGGCGTCGTCGGCCGACGGGGCGGCTGCCGCCGCGCCTGCACCTGCGCCCGTCGTCGCTGCGGCCTCCGCGCTCGTGTCGTCGGCGTCGTCGGGCGCATTGCGCTGCGCGACCAGCTCGACGACCTCGTCGTAGCGGGGCGAGTTCATGAACTGGTCGACGCTGACGTGGACGGCCGAGTCGGTGCGCTGGCGGGCGCGGTCGGTGAGCTCCTTCTGGGTCACCACCACGTCCCACTCGTCGGAAAGGCTCGAGATGGCCTTGTTCGTGACCTCGACGTCGCCGAAGCCGGCCGCGCGCACCTTCTTGCGCAGCACGGTCGCACCCATGGCGGAGGAGCCCATGCCCGCATCGCAGGCGAAGACGATCTTCCGGATCGGGCCGGTGTGGCCGGAGGCGTCGGCCGCGGCGGCCGCACCCGCGCCCGCGGCGCCTGCCGCGCCGGCGCCGGTGAGCGCGCCCGCGACGGAGGACTTCTTGCCCTTCATCTGCTCCATCTTGGCGGTGGCGGCGGCGATGTCGCCGTCGTCCTGCTTGCCGATCTTCAGGAAGAGGGCGGAGAGCAGGAAGCTGACCGTGGCCGCGCCGAGCACCGCCAGGGCGATACCCAGGTAGGAGTCGCGGGCCGCGACGCCGAAGATCGCGAAGATCGAGCCGGGGGAGGCGGGGGCGATGAGGCCCGTGCCGAACAGGACGTTGATGAACACGCCGGTCATGCCGCCGCCGATCGCGGCGAGGATCAGCAGCGGCTTCATCAGCACGTAGGGGAAGTAGATCTCGTGGATGCCGCCGAAGAACTGGATGATCGCGGCACCGGGGGCGGAGGCCTTCGCGGCTCCGCGGCCGAAGAAGGTGAAGGCCAGCAGGATGCCGACGCCCGGGCCGGGGTTCGACTCGAGCAGGAACAGGACGGACTTCCCGTTGATGGCCGCCTCGGAGATGCCCAGCGGGGTGAGCACGCCGTGATTGATGGCGTTGTTGAGGAAGAAGACCTTTGCAGGCTCGATGAGGATCGAGACCAGCGGGAGCAGCCCGGCGTTCACGAGCGCCGCGACGCCGTTGGAGAGCAGGGTCATCAGGCCGTTCACCAGCGGGGCGAGGCCGAAGAAACCCGCCACCAGCAGGCCGAAGCCGACGATGCCGGCGGAGAACATGTTCACGAGCATCTCGAAGCCGGCCGGGATGTGGTCCTGCCAGAGCCGGTCGAGCTTCTTCATGACCCAGGCCGCCAGCGGCGCCATGATCATCGCGCCGATGAACATGTGCACCTGGCCGAGCTCGGCGTAGTCACCGGCGGCGTTGCCGGCGGCGACCCACTCCTCGAGCAGCTTGGCGTTCTCCTGCGCGATCAGCCAGTCCGAGCCGCCGATCACGCCCATCGTCGCGATCACGCCGACCACGGCGCCGCGCGCCTCGTAGACCATCCGGCCGCCCGTGTTCGCGATGAGCAGCGGCAGCAGGTAGTGGATCATCGGGTCGACGACGCTGGCCAGCGGCTCGTTCGGGGTCCAGCCGTCCGGGATGAAGAAGGCGGTGAGGATGCCCCACGCGATCAGGGCCGGGATGTTCGGCATCACCATGTTCGACAGTGATGTGCCGACCTTCTGCAGGACGACGCGCGGGCTGGCCCCGCTCTTGGTCTCGGTCGTGGTGGTCATGAGCCATCCTCACGGGGGTGCGGGACCACGGGGCTGGTCCTCGGTGGGCGACGGCACGGGCCGGGCGGCCCGCTGCGGCCGGTCGGTGCCGTGCCCTCTCGAGGAACCGTGGGCCTGCTCCGTCGGCGTGCCCCGCAGTCTAGACCCGGACCGGGCTCTGACGGCGGTCGCCGGTCCTGCGTCGTGCGAGGTGAGCGCGGATCAGACCGCGCCGGCCGCCTCGCCGTCCGCGGCGGCGACGGCACGGGTTGCCCGCCAGCGCCGGTAGGAGAAGACCGTCAGGGCGAGCACGATGATCCAGGAGATCCCCACGACCGCGCCGTGGAGAACGTCCGGGGAGGCGAGGAAGGCGCCGATCGCGATGAGGGAGACCTGGCCGGGCAGCGCTGAGAGCGCTGTGGCCAGCAGGAACTCTTGGCTCGGGATGCCGAGCGCGCCGCTGCCGTAGTTCACCGGCCAGTAGGGGATGCCGGGGATGAGCCGCAGCGTGCACACCGCGTAGAAGCCGCCGCCCTCGAGGCGCTCCTCGACGACGCCCCGGTGCGAGCCGAGCGCCCGCATCACCGTCTCGCGGCCCAGGGCCCGGGCGAGCCAGTACGCACCGAGGCAGCCGGCCGTCACCCCGATCATCGACAGGAGCGTGCCGGGACCCAGGCCGAACAGCATCCCGCCGGCGACCGCCATGATCGTCACGGGGATCGGGGTCAGCGCCACCAGGGCGTAGAGGGCGATGAAGGCCAGCGGCGCCCAGGCGCCGAGGTCGTCGATGTCCGCGCGCAGCTCGTCCAGCGAGGGCAGGCGCACGTTCAGCGCGAGCCACACCATTACCAGCGCCGTCACCACGAGCGCGACGTTGCGCGCGATGGAGCCCCAGGGTGTGCTGTCCCGCTCCGCCCCGGGGCTCGTGCGCTCGGAGGTGCTCAGAGGGCGCCCTGCGCCTCGGTGCCCGCGGGGATCGGGGTCATGCGGGTGACGGTCGCAGGACCCTCGATGAGGTCGGCGATGTCGGCGCGGAGGATCTTCACCTGGTCGCTGTCGCCGTGGACGTCGAGGTCCTCCACCGTCGTCCACTTCTCGATCATGGTCACGGTGCCGTCCTCGGCATCGTGGATCGCGTAGAGCTCGCAGCCCTTCTCGGTGTGGACGGCCTCGATGCCGCGGCGCATGGCCTCGGCGAGCTCCTTCTGCTTGCCGGGCTTGGGCTGGAACACGGCGGTGACGACGACGGTCATGGGAACTCCTCGGGGTGCAGGAACACTGATCGTCCCCCATGGTGCCGTGCTCGACTGAACCGTTCCACCGCGTCCCACGCGGCCGGTCCGTCGTGGTCCTTCGCGGAAGACGTCCCCGGGGTGCAGTCCTCGCGCGCCGGCGCGGCGCTCCTCCCGGTCACCGCGCGGCCTCACGCGGACTTCTTCGAACCGCCTGATCTCTTGGCGGTACCGGACTTCTTGGTGCTGCCGGATTTCTTGGTGCCGCCGGATTTCTTGCTGCCGCCCGACTTCGTGGTGCCGCCCGACTTCTCTCCGTCGTCGCTCGCTCCCGTGTCGCCGCCGCGGCGCTTGCGCACGCTGCGCTCGAGGGCGTCCATGAGGCTGATGACCTTGCCGCTCTCCTCCGAGTCCTCCCCGGAGCTCTGCTTCCCGAAGGTCGCGTCGGTGTCCACCGTGTCTCCCTCCTCGAGCTTCGCCTCGAGCAGCCGGCGCAGCTCCGCCTGGTACTCGTCCGTGAACTGCTCGGGATGGAAGTCGTCGCTGAACTGCTCGACCAGCGCGGCGGACATCTCCATCTCCTTCGCGGAGACCTTCGACCTCGAGGGGCCGAAGTCGACCTCCTTGAGATCGGTCGGCCACCGCAGCGTCTGCAGCGCCAGCAGGTCCTCGTGCACCCTGAGCACGCCCAGGCGCGTCTTCGTCCGCAGCGTGAAGGTGACGATCGCGGTGCGCTCGGTCTCCTCGAGGGTCCGCCGCAGCAGCACGTAGGCCTTCGAGGAGCGGCCGACGGGCTCGAGGAAGTACGAGGTGCCCAGCAGGATCGGATCCACCTGGTCCGAGGGCACGAACTGCACCACGTCGATCTCGTCGTTCTCCTCCGCCGGGAGGGCGTCGAGCTCCTCATCCGTGAGCACGACGGTCTTGTCGCCGTCCTCGTAGGCCTTGTCGATGTGCTCGTAGTCGATCTCCCGCCCGCACACCTCGCAGCGCCGCTCGTAGCGGATCCGCCCGTGGTCGTCGTCGTGCACCTGGTGGAAGGAGATGTCGTGCGAACGTGTCGCCCCGTAGAGCTTCACCGGCACGTTCACGAGTCCGAAGGTGATCTCACCGCTCCATATCGCGCGCATGCCCCATGACACCACGCGGTGCGGCGCGCCGCGTGGAACGATCGGTCGGCGCCGCGGCCCGGCGCGTGACGGATCCGGTGATCGGGGGCACAGTGGGGACATGGCCACTCGAGAGCAGCAGGTGGAGATCGACGGGCGCCGGCTGAGGCTGTCGAACCTCGACAAGGTCCTCTACCCGGCCACGGGCACCACCAAGGGCGAGGTGATCGACTACTACCACCGCATCGCCCCGGTGATGGTCCCGCAGGCGATGCGTCGCCCGGCGACGCGCAAGCGCTGGGTGGACGGGGTGGGCACCGCCGAGTCGCCGGGCAAGGTGTTCTTCCGCAAGGACCTCGAGGACCACGCCCCCCACTGGATCCCACGCGCCGACATCCAGCACAGCGACGGCGTCTCCACTTACCCGCTCGTGGACGAGCCGGCCGTCCTCGTCTGGCTCGCCCAGCTCGCCGCGCTCGAGGTCCACACGCCCCAGTGGCGCTTCGACGCGGACCTCGAGCCCGCCCATCCCGACCGGATGGTCCTGGACCTCGACCCCGGCGAGGGGGCCGGCCTGGCGGAGTGCGCCCGTGTGGCGGCCTGGTGCCGCGAGATCCTCACCGACATGGGCCTCGAGAGCTTCCCGGTGACCTCCGGCTCCAAGGGCATACACCTCTACGCGCCGCTGGACGGCAGTGCGAGCTCCGAGGAGGTCGACCAGGTCGCGCACGAGCTCGCCCGCGCGCTCGAGACCGACCACCCCGAGGAGGTGATCAGCACCCAGACCCGTTCGAAGCGCACCGGCAAGGTCCTCGTGGACTGGTCGCAGAACAACGGCAAGAAGACCACCGTCTGCCCCTACTCCCTCCGCGGACGCCTGCGGCCCACCGTCGCCGCCCCGCGCACGTGGGAGGAGATCGAGGACCCCGCGCTCGCACACCTCGAGATGGCCGAGGTGCTCGAACGGGTCGAGGGCGGGATCGACCCCCTCGCGCCCCTCGGGCAGGACGAGGAGGGCGGCGGCGCGCCGGCCGGGCAGGCCCGCGACCGGCTCGAGGTGTACCGCTCGAAGCGCGACCCCGAGCGCACGCCCGAGCCCGTGCCCGGCCCCGGGGTGGGCAGCGAGGCCGCGCAGGAGGCGCTCGACGGCGCCGAGCCGATGTTCGTGATCCAGGAGCACCACGCCACGCGCCTGCACTACGACTTCCGCCTCCAGCACGAGGGGGTGCTCGTCTCCTGGGCGGTGCCCAAGGGACCGCCGCTCGAGACGGACGTGAACCGCCTGGCCGTGCAGACCGAGGACCATCCCCTCGAGTACGGCACCTTCGAGGGCACCATCCCCAAGGGCGAGTACGGCGGCGGGGACGTCACCATCTGGGACACCGGCACGATCGAGATCGAGAAATGGCGCGAGGGCCGCGAGGTGATCGCCGTCTGCCACGGACGTCCTGACGGCGGGCTCGGCGGCGTGCCCCGACGCTTCGCCTTCCTCCACACCGGCGGCATGGGAGGATCGCGCCGCTCCGCCGCGGCGCAGGAGAAGGCCGAGGCGAACTGGCTGCTGCACCTGATGAAGGACCAGCCCGAGGCCGACGGCGCAGAGGGACCAGGCCCCGCCTCCACGGGGACCTCGGAGGCCGCCCAGATGGGCGACCCGATCGCGCCGATGCTCGCCACCCTCGGGCGCCGTGAGGACATCCGCGACGAGGACGAGTGGGCCTTCGAGATGAAGTGGGACGGGGTGCGTGTCATCGCGACCGTCCTGGGCGACCGGGTCCGTCTGACCAGCCGCGGCGGCAAGGACCTCACCGTCACGTTCCCCGAGCTCGCCGAGCTCGTCGGCGCCGTGGCGCCGCCCCTGCGGGAGGCGGGGGAGACCGTCCTCGACGGGGAGATCGTGGCCCTGGACGGCCGTGACCGGCCCTCCTTCTCCCGCCTCCAGCAGCGGCTCGGCCTCACCCGGGAGCGCGACGTCGAGCGGGCCCGGAAAGACGTCGAGGTCCACGTCATGCTCTTCGACCTGCTCGTGCAGGGAGGCGACTCGCTGCTGCGCACCCCCTACCGGCAGCGGCGCGACCGGCTGTTCGAGGCGGTGCACGCCACCGACCACGTCCAGCTCCCGCACGCCGACCATGGCGACGTGGACCAGGCGATCGCCCTGTCGAAGGAGCTCCAGCTCGAAGGGGTGATGGCGAAGACGGAGAGCGGCGTGTACCGGCCGGGCAAGCGCACCCGCACCTGGATCAAGCTCAAGAACGCCCGTCACCAGGAGGTCGTGGTGATCGGGTGGCGCCACGGCAAGGGGGAGCGTTCCGGGACGATCGGCTCCCTCCTGGTCGCCGTCCCCGACCCGAACGGGGACCTGCACTACGCCGGCCGCGTGGGCACCGGGTTCTCCGCCCGCGACCTCGAGGAGATCGCGGGCCGGCTCCGCTCCCGCTCCCGGAAGACCCCACCGGTCGACGACGTCCCCTCCGCGGACCGGCGGGACGCCGAATGGGTCCGCGCCGACCTGGTGGGGGACGTCCAGCACACCGAGCGCACCGAGGACGGCCGGCTGCGCCATCCCGTGTGGCGCGGATGGCGCCCTGACAAGCACGCCGAGCAGGTGCGGTGGGAGACGTGAGGAGGGCTCCCGCGGTCCGCGGCCGGGTCCGCTGGATCACACCCGGGCCCCCGCACCCCGGCCGATGACGTAGTCTTGGCGTGCACGGCGCAGGATGCCTCCCTCGGGGGCGACCGACGACGGTCGCGCATCACCGACGAGACAGGGACTCCATCACCTCCTCCGCACTGCCCACGAACTCCTCTCCGCACCATCCCCGGTCGCTCGCAGTCCCCGCCGAGCGCTCCGCCCCCTCCCGGCTCCGAGCCGATGCCGACGCCCTCGTCGCCGCGCTCGCCGGAGGGGCACCCACGGCCTCCGGGCCCCAGAACGGCCGCATCGGCGACGTCACGTCGTCGGCCGCGGCTCAGGCGGCCCCCGTGGCCGCACCCGCAACCCGCCACGACGACCACACCGGTCGCCGTGCTCCCGGGATGCTCCCATCCGCGACGGCGCCGCCGTCACGGATCTACGGGTCACGGACCGTGACTCACGACAACGAAGGAAATACCGCCATGGCTACTGGCATCGTCAACTGGTTCAACTCCGACAAGGGCTACGGCTTCATCGCCCCCGAGGACGGCTCCGCTGATGTGTTCGCGCACTTCTCCGCGATCGTCGGCACCGGCCGTCGTGACCTCGAGGAGAACCAGCGCGTGGAGTTCGACGTCGAGCAGGGCCCCAAGGGTCTGCAGGCGACGAACATCCGCGCTCTCTGAGCTTCCGCACCACTTCGACGCCCGTCGTCCCGGCACCTGCCGGGGCGGCGGGCGTCGTCGTTCCCGGGGGAGCCGCGCAGCGCCCGCGTCCGCGGCGCGGTCACCAGCGGAGCAGGTGCTCTCCGGAGCCGAGCTCCTGCGGTGCCGCAGTGTCCGGCTCCTGCGGGAGCACGACCGTCGCGCGGGTGCCGTCCGGGACCGTGAGGACGAGGGTGCGGGCCTCGCGGTCGAGGTCCAGGACGATCTCGCCGGCGTCCGTCGCGCGGGTCATCACGATGCGGCCGACGGGGATGTCCGGATCGGGGGCGACGAGGAACTCCTCCCAGCCCTCCGGCCCTCGCCGCAGACCGGCGACGTGCTCGTGGAGCCAGGTCACGGGCGTGCCCATGAAGTAGTGGGAGTGCGAGCGCGGCTGCTCCCACATCTCCGCGAAGGGCGAGTTGCCGGCCTCGAGCCAGGCCCGCCAGCCGGGCGCTGTCGGGTTCGAGAGCACCCGCCACGCGAGCGCGCCGTGTCCGTGCGCGGAGAGGACCGGGAGCAGGAAGCGGACCCCGAGGTGCCCGCAGTCGTGGTGGTCGCCGCGGGTGGTGAGGTCGGCGACGAGGTGATCGACGACGACGCCGCTGTGCTCGCGCGGCACGATCCCGAAGGCCAGGGGGAGGATGTTCGAGGTCTGGCGGCAGGCGCTCGTGCCGGGCTCGCCGTCGGAGCCCGGGTCGCGGTAGAGGCTGCGATTCGTGTCGAGGAAGACGATGTTCACCGCCTGCTCGAGGGCGGCGGCGTCGGCGCGGAGCGTGTCCGGGGCGGGGAGGTCCGGTGCGAGCGGTTCGCCGGCCGATGTCGCGCGCTCGAGCGCATGGGCCAGGCGGCGCAGGGCGTGGGCGACCAGGAGCGTTCCCGACAGGCGCCTGTCCTCCGGGGCCGGGCCCGGGCTGCCGGGGGAGAGGTAGTCGCCGAGCACCGAGGAGACCAGCCCGTCCTTGTCCCGTCGGCCCAGCTCATGGGCGAGATACCGGGCCGCGGCCGCAGCGTGCCGAGTGACGAGGTCCGTCTCCCCGTACTCGCACACCATCTCGTCCAGCAGCACCGGCAGCAGGCACGTCCACTCCGGGGCGGGGAGAGCTCCTCGTAGCCCCAGCCGGGGCTCGGGGAGATCACCGCGAGGGAGCCGTCGTCCCGCTGGCCGTCCACCTGGTCCTCCAGCCACTTGCGCAGCATCCGGCGCATGTCGAAGCCTGTCGTCATCGCCGCGAGCGACGTCAGCGCGTCCCCCGTCCAGCCGTTCTTCTCCTGGCTCGGGGTGTCGGTGGGGACGTGGTGCATGTTGTTCAGCAGCGAGGCGCGCATCGCGCGATCCATCGCCTCGACGTGCGGGTCCGAGCTGGACAGCGTGCTCGCGGGGCGCAGGTCGGCATGGGCGAGGATCCCGGTGACCTGCACGCGCGCGAGGTCCCCGGGCGATGCCTCGAGCTCGACGTAGCGGAAGCCCTTGTAGGAATGGCGGGGCGCGAAGGAGCGGGCGCACCCGGGCTCCAGGCGGAGGCGGTCCTCCTGGAAGCGGTCCGTGTGCACGTGCTCGTTGCGCGCGTCGACCCGGCCGTCCTCCCGCAGCTTCTCCGCGTGGCGGGCCACGAGCAGCAGCGGCGGGTCGTCGGCCGGGACGTCCGCGCGCAGCTCGACGCGGCACCAGCCGGCGATCACCCGCCCCATGTCCAGCACGGTGCGGGTGGGCGAGGAGGAGACGACCTCGGGCGTGATCTCCTCCTGCTCCCGGATCGGCTCCTGGACCTGTCGGACCATCAGCGGCTCGGGGACCTCGCGGCCGTGGCCGCCCCGTCGGGCGCCGCGCCGGGAGGACGCCGCCAGCACCGGCGCCCAGTCCGAGTCGTCGTAGCCGGGGAGCAGCCAGGCCTCCGGGTCCTCGGCCGGGGCGAAGGTCTCGCCCTCGTACATCGAGTCGAAGGCCACCGGGCCCGGCCGGGTGCGCCAGTCCGGGCCGGTGGCGACGGCGCGCGAGGAGCCGTCGGCCAGATGCATCCGCAGATGCGCCCAGGCCCGCACCGGGCCCCGCCAGGGCGCCAGGTGCCAGCGCCACACGTTCGGGGTGGTCATCGCATGGAAGCCACGACCCAGCTCGATGCCCAGCACGTTCTCGCCGCGGTGCAGCAGCGCCCCCACCTCGAGCTCCCGCACCTGGATGCGCGCGCGGGGATCGGTGAGGCCGGGGTCCAGGCGCGCATCGTCCACCTCGGCGCCGTTGAGCGCGGCACGGAAGCTGCCGAGGCCCGTCACCAGCAGGCGGGCCGAGACCGGCGGGGCGGCCAGCTCGAAGGAGAGCCGCAGCAGCGGGTTCTGCGGGTCCTCGCCGGGGGCGGTGATCCAGGAGGCCAGCGCGGGGGAGAAGTCCTGGTCGACGTCGGGCATGCGGCGCCATCTGCTCCTCGGGGTCGTCGTCGACGGCTCCCGTCAGTCTTCCACGCCACCCGCTGAGCTCCCAGCAGCCTCCGGGCATGCGGTGCCACCATGGCCCGATGGACATCGGCGAGATCCTCGACGCGATCGGAGGGCGCCTCGCGCCCGGACCCGCCCCCGACGACGGGCCCTGGATCCTGCTCGCCCTGGCCGTCGCGGCGCTCGTCGTGGTGGTGCCGCCGCTGTGGCGGCTGCTGCGCCCCGGCGTGACGATCGTGCACGAGCTCGGCCACGCCGCCGTCGGGATCCTCATGGGCCGGCGCTTCACCGGCTTCGTCGTCTCCGCCGACATGTCCGGCCACGCCGTGACCGTCGGCCCCCGCCGCGGGATCGGCCGGATCCTCTCGACCTGGGCCGGCTATCCCGCACCCGCGGTCGTCGGCGCGCTGCTGGTGCAGATCGCGCTGCACGGCTGGGCGCGCACCGCCCTGTTCGCGGCGCTCGTCGTGCTGGTGGTGTCCCTCGTGTTCACCCGCTCCGGGCACACCGTCCTCGCCGTCCTCGCGAGCGCCGCCGGGATCGGGGCGCTGTGGTGGTGGGGCAGCCCTGCGCTCACCGCGCTGCTCACCCTCGCCGCCGGGGTGTTCCTGCTGCTGGGGGCCTGGCGCCACCTCGGCTCCGTGCTCCGCCGGGGCGGGCGGCAGGACGACCCCGGCCAGCTCGCCCAGCTCACCCCGATCCCCGCCGCGCTGTGGAACCTCAGCTTCGCGCTCGTGATCGCGCTGGGCAGCTGGTGGGCGGGGGCGACACTGGTGGATCTGCTGCGCTGAGGTCCGCCGAGAGGAACCTCGCCCAGGAGCGCGGCCGACGCGATGGCGCGCGCAGGCGGCGAGGGTGAGAATCGGGGAGCACCCGTGGCGCGGAGGTGAGGAGCATGGACTGGACGAGCTGGATCGGCCTGCTGGACGCCCAGGACTCGTGGATCGCCCGCGAGATCGTGCAGCGGGGCGTCGCGGCGGTGTACGTCCTCGCCTTCCTCTCGACCCTCCACCAGTTCCCCGTGCTGCTGGGGGAGAAAGGGCTCCTTCCCGTCCCTGACTTCCTCGAGCGGGCGGGGAGACGCGCCGGGCCCACGCTCTTCCGCCACGTCCCCTACAGCGATGCCCTGCTGCGCGGCATGTGCCTGGTCGGGATGCTGCTCGGGCTCGCCGTCGTGCTCGGACTGCCGCAGCAGGGACCCGCCTGGACCATGCTCGCGGTGTTCGGGGCGATGTGGGCGATGTACCTGTCGATCGTCTCGGTGGGGCAGATCTTCTACGGCTACGGCTGGGAGTCGATGCTGCTGGAGTGCGGCGCGCTCGTGGGACTGCTCGGCTCGCACGCCGTCCCGCCGCCGCAGCTGATGATGCTGTTCCTCCTCTGGCTGCTGATCCGCCTGGAGTTCGGGGCCGGGATGATCAAGATGCGCGGGGACCGCTCCTGGCGGGACCTCACCGCGATGGACCACCACCACGAGACCCAGCCGATGCCCGGCCCGCTCAGCCGCACCGCCCACCTCATGCCCCGCTGGTGGCACCGGGCCGAGGTGCTCGGCAGCCACGCAGTGCAGCTCGGGATCATCTGGCTCGTGCTCGCCCCGCAGCCGGTCGCGTCCTTCGCCGCCTGCGCCGTGATCGCCACCCAGCTGTTCCTCGTCGTGACCGGGAACTACGCCTGGCTGAACTGGCTGACGATCCTCGTGGCCTGCGCCGCGATCTCCGACGGGTTCTGGCGCTGGCTGCTCGGGGGCCCGTTCCCGGGGTGGAGCTGGTTCGGGGTGCCGCTGAAGGCCGACGGCGGCGGCGCGGGCGCGGACGTGTCCTCGCCGCTGTGGTGGACGGTGCTGGTCGCCGCCGCGTTCGCGGGTCTCGCCGTGCTCTCCAGGAAGCCGCTCGCGAACCTGTTCTCCTCGCACCAGCTGATGAACGCGAGCTTCGACCGCTTCCACCTCGTGAACGCCTACGGCGCCTTCGGCTCCATGACCGAGCGGCGGTACGAGGTGCTCATCGAGGGGACGGAGGACGCCGCGGGGCACCACGCCGACGAGGAGACCTGGCGGGCCTTCGAGTTCCGCGGCAAGCCCGGCGACCTGCGCCGCCTGCCCCGGCAGGTCGCGCCCTATCACCTGCGGCTCGACTGGCAGATGTGGTTCCTCGCGCTGCGGCCCGGCGCCGAGCCGTGGTTCGTGGTGCTGCTCGAGCGGCTCGCCGACGGGAATCCCGGCGTGCGCCGCCTGCTCGCCCGCGACCCCTTCGACGGCCGGGGGCCGACGGCCCTGCGGGTGCGGTACTGCCTCTACCGCTACGCCCGGCGCGAGGAGCGGCGGGACGGCGGCGCACGATGGGTCGCGACGGACCTCGGGGTGATCGCGCGGCGGTGAGTGCGTACCCTGGGACCTCGTCGTAGCTTCCCAGCCCCCGAGGAGTCCCATGTCCGCGATCGCCGTCCCGGCTCGCCGTCCCGTCCTGGCCGACGCCCTGGCCCCGCACCGCAGCCTGCTGCGCGACGCCCTGCTCGTCGTCGCCGGTGTCGCGGTCGTCGCGGTGCTCGCCCAGGTCACGATCCCGCTGCCGCTCGTGCCGATCACCGGGCAGACGCTCGGCGTGATCCTCGTCGGCGCGGCGCTGGGCTCCCGCCGCGGGGCGATCTCGCTGGCGACCTACATGGTCGTCGGCCTCGCCGGCGCGCCCGTCTTCGCCGAGTTCTCCGGCGGGCCGGCGATGGTCCTCTCGCCGAGCTTCGGCTTCGTGCTCGGCTTCATCCCCGCCGCCTTCGTCGCCGGCTGGTTCGCCGAGCGTGCCTGGGACCGCCGCCCCGTGCTCGCCATGACCGGTTTCGTCGCCGCGAGCGTCGTGCCCTTCCTCGTCGGCGTGCCGTACCTCGCGATGATCCTCAACGCCGTGATGGGCGCGGGCGCCGACCTCGGCGCCGTGCTCGCCGCGGGCCTGTGGCCCTTCATCCCCGGCGGCCTGGTCAAGGCCGCGCTCGCCGCGCTTCTGATCCCCGCCGCGTGGAAGGGCGTGCGCGCCCTCGACGAGCGCCGCTGAACCCCGCAGCCCCGACGAGCCCCGCCGCCGACGCCTTCCCGTCGGCCGCGGGGCTCGGTCATACTCCTGCCATGAGCGCACTCGATACCCCCATCGGCGCCGTCCCCGGCGTCGGCGCCCCCGCTGCCCGCGCCCTCGCCGAGCAGGGGATCACCACCGTCGACCAGCTCGTCGAGCGCGACTGGGCGGAGCTCGCCGAGCTGCACGGGGTGGGTCCCGCCTCGGGCAGGCGGCTGCAGGCCCTGCTGCTCGAGCACGGCGAGGGGATGACGAACCCGCCTGCGCCGGACCGCGGCCGCACCACGGCCACCCAGGGCGCGACCGGGAAGAGCGCGAAGGACATCACGACCCACGCCACCTCGATGGGCCCGGCCGACTACGTCGACGGCCTTGAGGGCAGGCGCCGCGAGGAGGGAGCGCGGCTGCTGGAGCTCTTCGGCCGCGCCACCGGCGAGCAGGCCACGATGTGGGGTCCGAGCATGATCGGCTACGGCGAGGTGCACTACCGCTACGCCACCGGCCGGGAGGGCGACACCTTCCAGCTCGGCTTCAGTCCTCGCAAGGCCGACCTCGCCCTCTACGGCATCCAGGGCTTCCCCCGCTCCGACGAGCTGCTCGAGAAGCTCGGCAAGCACCGCCGCGGGGTGGGCTGCGTGTGGGTGAAGAAGCTGCCGGACATCGACGAGTCGGTGCTCGAGGAGCTCGTCGCCCATGCCTGGCAGAGCGGGCCCGGCACCGTGTGCTGAGCCCGCAGCCCTCGGGTCGGCCGACGAACAGCCAGAGCAGCAGGACCATCCCGGGGCCCACCGGCGGGGATCGCCAGCTTGATGAACGGCATCTTCGCCTGGTGCGCCACTGCGATGATCAGCGGGGCCAGCACGATGAAGGCGATATCATGGAACATCGCCAGGCCGATCCGGTCGATCAGGGTGAAGGCGATCTGGTCGGCCGCGCCTCTCCGGGCGCCGGGGCGGTGCGCGGGCGAGGTGAGGCTCGGCTCAGGCATCGGGAGCGGGGTCGCCCTCGGCCCGCCATGGGCCTACGATTCGAGCGGCCGCGACCGCGCGGCCGCAGGAGACCGACCGGAGAGCGAGGGCAGCCATGGGCCAGACGGCGCGCGAGCGCCGACGTGCGGAGCGGCATCCGCTCGTCGGCCGACGCTCCAAGGCGGGGTTCGTGATCCTCGGCGTCGGGGCGACGATGGTCATCGCCCATGCCGCGGGCTTCAAGCTGCTCATGCACCTCGAGGGCGACGAGCACTCCTGGGTGAGCGCGATCTACTGGACCATCACCACGATGTCCACGCTCGGCTACGGCGACATCACCTTCGACGACGACGCGGGGCGCCTGTTCTCCCTGTGGGTGCTGCTCAGCGGCGTGGTCTACATGCTCGTGCTGCTGCCCTTCTTCGTGATCCAGTACCTGGTCACGCCGTGGCTGGACCATCGCCGCGCCACCCGCACCCCGCGCAAGGTCGCCCCCGCGCTCAGGGACCACGTGCTGCTGGTCGGCTCCGACGCCGTCACCCAGGCCTTCGCCGCCCGCGCCGAGCGCTCCGGCATCCCCGCCGTGATGCTGCTGGAGGACGCCGTGAAGGCGGGGGAGCTGCACGACCAGGGCCGGCAGGTCGTGGTCGGTCCTCTCGACTCCGCGTTCACCTATCGCAACGCGGGCGCGGCACGGGCGCGGCTGGTGATCTCCACCCTCTCCGACCACGCCAACACCAACGTCGCCTTCACGGTGCGCCAGGCCGCCGCCACCGTGCCCGTGGCCGTGACCGCCTCGAAGCCCGCCTCGGTGGACGTGCTGAACCTCGCCGGCGCCGACCACGTGCTCGAGCTCGGGCAGGTCCTCGGCCGCGAGATGGCCTCCCGCGTGCTCGGCTCCACCGGCCGTGTCCACGCGATCGGCACCATCGGCGACACGATCATCGCCGAGGCCGCGGCGCGCGGCACCGAGCTGGTGGGGAAGTTCCTCGGCGAGGCCGTCGAGATGCAGCGCTCCCGGGTGCGGATCCTCGCCGTGCTGCGCAAGGGTCGGCTGCGCGCGATGACCCCGGACCTGCGGATCACCGACGGGACCGTGCTGGTCCTGGCGGGCACCGCCGAGGACCTCGCCCAGTACGACCGCCGGTTCCAGTGCGGCGAGGTCTCCGAGGAGCAGCCGGTCGTGATCGTCGGCGGCGGGCGCGTGGGCCGCGCCGCCTCCCGGGCGCTCAGCGACGGGGGCGTCCCGAACACGATCGTCGAGATCGAACCGGGCCGGGTCGAGAACTCCTACTCGGTGCTCGAGGGGACCGCGAGCTACGCCGTGGTCCACGGGGACGCCGCCGACCAGCGGATCCTGCGCCGCGCCGGCCTCGAGCACGCCTCCGCCGTGCTGGTCACCCCGCGCGACGACGACCTGAACGTCTACCTCACCCTGTTCTGCCGGCGCCTGCGGCCCGAGCTTCAGATCGTCTCCCGTGCCACCTACGAGCGCAACGTCGCCACCCTCTACCGCGCCGGGGCCGACGGGGTGCTCTCCTACGCCACCATCGGCGCCACCGACCTGTGGAACCACGCCGGCTTCAGCCACCGCGTGCTGCTGGCCGAGGGCAACGAGCTGTTCCTCGCCCCCTGCCCGGCCTCCCTCATGCGCCGCCCCCTCCGGGACGACGAGGTGCACCGCCGCACCGGCTGCGACATCGTCGCGGTGCTCGAGGCGGACGGCACCCTCGGCTACGACGTCGAGTCGATCCCCGCTTCCTCGGAGGTGCAGCTGCTCCTGCTCGGGGACCGCCACGCCGAGCGGCGCTTCCGCGAGACCTATCTGGGCCGCCGCCTGCGCCGTCGCTAGGCTGGACGTCCTGCCCCGCCCCTGACCCGTTTCGGAGGATCATGTCGCCCGCCCCCGTGAAGCTCGCCGTCGGCGACGCCGCCCCCGCCCTCGACCTGCCCACCGCAGGCGGCGGGAGGATCACCCTCGAGGACCTCCGCGGCGCGCCGGCGCTGCTGTGGTTCTACCCCGCCGCGAACACCTCGCTGTGCACCAAGCAGGCCTGCGACCTGCGCGACAACCACCGGATGTTCCTCGACGCCGGCTACCGCGTCATCGGGATCTCGCCCGATCCGGTCCCCGAGCTCGACCGCTTCGTCGCCGAGCAGGACCTGCCCTTTACCCTCGCCTCCGACGAGTCCCACGAGGTGATGACCGCCTACGGTGCCTGGGGCGAGAAGAACATGTACGGGAAGATCGTCCAGGGCACGATCCGCTCGACCTTCGCGATCGACGAGGCGGGCGTCCTCACCTTCGTGAAGTACCGCGTGGGCACCCCGAAGCACATCGCGCTGCTGCAGGAGAAGCTCGGCCTCTGAGCCACGGGCGGGCAGGGGGAGGTGTGACGCGAACCGCTCCGCCTCGCTTTGGCGCACCCCGCTCGCTCCCGTATGCTGGCTCGGCGTGCCGCGACACCGCGGCGCCAGGAGACGTGGCAGAGCGGCCGAATGCGCTCCCCTGCTAAGGGAGTAGGCGACTACAATCGCCTCGGAGGTTCAAATCCTCTCGTCTCCGCCGAAAAGGCCCCTCACCAGCGATGATCTCGCCGGGAGGGGCCCTTCTCGTGTCCGGCCCTCACAGGGCCGGCGACTCGCCCTCCAGGGTGGTCCACTCCGGCCCGTCGGACTCCAGCAGGTCCGGGTCGCGCACCAGGTCCTGCTCCTCCACGTCCCCGCGCAGCCGTGCCGCGAGCGCCCGCAGCGACTCGCGCAGGAGTTTGCGCGCGGTGGAGGCGTCGCCCGCCTCGAGTGCGGCGACGAGCTGCTCATGGGTGTCGGTGAGGTCCGCGCGCACGCCGTAGCCGCGAGGATCGGAGAAGGTGCCCATGCGGGTGAGGATCACGATCGTGTTCATCGCCGTGACCAGGAACCGGTTGCGGGAGATCTCCGCGAGGCGCTGATGGAGGTCGAGGTCGGCGTTGCCCGCCTCGATCACCTCGCCCGCCGCGAGCGCGCGACGGGTCCGCTCCACACACTCCCGCAGCGGGAACAGCAGGGCCGGGATCTGCTCCTCGTCGCCGTCGGCGCGCAGAGCGGCCACGTGCTCGGCGACGTTGGTCGCCGCCTGCATCTCGATGCCGAGGCGGTAGTCGATGAAGTCCGACAGGGTGCCTGCGTCCATCGTCGTCACGAACAGGCCGCGGCCCGGGATCTGCGTGAGCAGCCCGTCGCGCACCAGGCGCTGGCACGCCTCGCGCAGCGAGGAGCGGGAGATGCCCATCTGCTTGGAGACCTGGACCTCGGGGATCGTGTCCCCGGGGCGGAGGTCGCCGACGAAGATGGCGTTGCGCAGCTCGAGCTCGGCCTGGTCGATGATCGAAGGACGGCGGATCGGCTGCATCATCGGCAGCCGGACGGAGTCCTGACGAGGGGGCATGGGTCCTCCTGAGTCTGTGCGCCGCCTGGGGGCGTGCGAGGACACCATCATCCGCTCCCGCCCCGGCCCGGCGCACGCCCGGGAGGAGTCATCGCTGTCACAGTCGCGGGCGACGCGGGCGGATCACGACCCCATCACGAATGGGCGGCGAGTCGTGGACGCCTGTCGATCCGCCGGTACGGTGACCAGGAATCCGATATCCAGAGATCCGATTGTCCGACACGACGAGCGTGCGCGGCAACGATCTCCCGTCGAGAGGGACCCCATGCACAAGGGCCGCACCACGCAGCGCAGCGCGCACGACCGACGAACCTTCTTCCGCGGCACGGGCCTGGTGCTCTCCGCCGCGGCCCTGGGCGGCGGGCTCGCCGCCTGCAGCCGCACAAGCACCGGGGGCGGTGGCGGGACCGGCAGCGACGGCGGCGGCGGGGACCTGCTCAGCCGCCTGCAGGAGGCAGGCACCATCACCGTCGGTTTCGCCGGCGAGGCGCCCTACAGCTTCGAGGAGGGCGGCGAGGTCATCGGCGCTACCGTCGCCCTGCACCGCGAGATCTTCGGCGAGCTCGGCATCGACACCGTCGAGGGCAAGCTCACCGACTGGGGCTCGCTCATCCCGGGCCTGAACGCCGGCCAGTTCGACGCGGTCAGCGCCGGGATGTCGATCCTCCCCGACCGCTGTGCGCAGGCCGCCTTCAGCGAGCCCGAGTTCCAGTACACGACCGCCCTGATGGTCCCCGTGGGCAACCCCGAGGGGCTCGAGACCATGGACTCCTTCGTCGACTCGGGCCTGACCGTCGCGACCATGGCCGGCGCGGTCGAGTCCGACTACGTCGCCGCCCTCGAGCTCGACGCCATCGAGGTGGGCGGGCCGCAGGACGGCGTGGACGCGCTGAAGTCCGGCAACGCCGACGCCTTCGCCCTGACCGCCATCTCCCTGAACTACCTCGCCGACAACACCGTCGACGACGTCGAGGTCACCGAGAGCTTCGTGCAGGAGATCGACGGCGTGAAGCAGGTCGGCGCCGGCGGCACCGTGTTCCGGCAGGAGGACACCTCTCTGCTGGACGCCTACAACGAGAAGCTTGCCGCGATCATCGCCGACCCCGAGCGGTACCTCTCCATCGTCGGCGAGTACGGCTTCGGCGAGGAGGAGCTGCCGCCCGAGGAGATGACCACCGAGATCCTCTGCTCGGGCGATCTCTCCTCCCTGCAGTGAGCCCCGCACCCTTCCGCGCCGCCCCGGCGCGAGAGGCGAGGCGTCGATGGACGGCGTGATCGGCTTCCTCCACGACATCGGGCCGAACCTGCAGATCCTGCTCGACCGCTCGCCGCAGATCCTGCAGGGCCTGCGGACCACGGTGCTCGCGACCGTCCTCGGCGGGCTGCTCGCGCTGCTGATCTCGTTCGTGTTCGGCATCGCGCAGGTCGCGAAGCCGGCCGCGGTGCGGGTTCTCGCGCGCATCTTCGTGGAGTTCTTCCGCGGCACCTCGCTCGTGGTCCAGCTGTTCTGGCTCGCGTTCGTGCTGCCGCAGCTGCCCTATCCCTTCGGCTTCCAGCTCGAGCCGCTGCTCATCGGCGTGCTCGCGCTGGGGCTGAACTACGGCGCGTACGGCGCCGAGGTGGTGCGCGGCTCGATCGGATCGGTGCCCAAGGGCCAGTACGAGGCGATCAGCGCGCTGAGCCTCAGCCCCGCCCGCGGTATGTTCCGGATCGTGATCCCGCAGGCGTGGGCGCTCATGCTGCCCTCCCTGTCCAACCTCTGGATCCAGCTGCTCAAGGGCAGCGCGATCGTCAGCGTCGTCTCGCTGTACGACCTCTTCTTCCAGGTCGAGCAGGTCCGTGACCGGACCGGCACCTGGTTCGCCTATCTCTTCGCGCTGCTGGCCTACTACCTGATCGCCTGGGTCATCGTGATCATCATGAACGGCCTGGAGATCCGAGCGAAGCACAGGATCGGACGCGGCCCCGCCCTCAGCTCCTCCTGGCGCGCGCTCTTCCAGGCGCCCGGAGCGAACACCAAGGAAGGAGCCGTGGCATGAACCCGTCCACGTCCTGGTGGGACTGGAGCCACGCCGCTGCCGTCCTGCCCTCGCTCCTCCTCGAGGGCCTGAAGATCACGCTGATCGCGACAGTGCTCGGCACCCTCATCGCGCTCGTGCTCGGCCTGGCCGTCGCGATCATCCGCCGCACATCCCCCACCGCGATCGCCACGCCCTTCACCTGGGTGGTGGAGTTCATCCGGATGACGCCGCTGGTGGTCCAGCTCGTGTTCGCGAACCTCGTGCTCTCCCCGTACATCGACTCGACCCTCGCCATCGGCATCTGGGTGCTCGGCATCCACTACACGACCTACATGGCCGAGGTGTACCGCGCCGGCATCGACTCGGTGCCGACGGGCCAGTGGGAGGCGGCCACCGCGCTGTCCCTGCCGCGACTGCGCACCTGGCGGGCGGTCGTGGTGCCGCAGGCGATCCGCAACACCCTGCCGGCGCTGGGCAACTACGCGATCTCGATGTTCAAGGAGACCCCGTTCTTCGTGGTCATCTACATCCCCGAGCTGGTGCGGGTCGCGCAGAACTACGGCTCGACCTACTTCCGCTACACCGAGGCGATCACGCTCGCGGGCCTGATCTTCCTCGCCGCCAGCTATCCCACCTCCCTCCTGATCCGGAAACTGGAGAAGAAGCTTGCCTGAGAACACTGCCCCGCCCGATCCCGGGACCGCGCCCCACATCGAGTTCCGCGACGTCGTCAAGCGGTTCGGCGACAACACCGTCCTGCAGGGCCTGGACTTCACCGTCTCCCGCGGGGAGCGGGTCACCCTCATCGGGCCCTCCGGCTCCGGCAAGACCACGATCCTGCGCCTGGTGATGACCCTCGAGGAGCTCACCGACGGATACATCCGCGTCGGCGGCGTGCCGCTGCAGTACGAGGAGCAGGGCGGGAAGCGGGTGCGCATCCCGGACAAGCGCCGGCGCCGCACCACCACGGACATCGGGATGGTCTTCCAGCACTTCAACCTGTTCCCGAACATGACCGTGCTGGAGAACATCGTCGAGGCGCCGATCCACGTCAAGGGGCTCTCCCGCGCCGACGCGGTCTCGAAGGCCGAGGGGCTGCTGGCGAAGGTCGGGATGGGGGAGAAGCGGGACATGAAGCCCTCGCAGCTCTCCGGCGGCCAGCAGCAGCGCGTCGCGATCGCCCGCGCGCTCGCGATGGACCCCGAGATCCTGCTGCTGGACGAGGTGACCTCGGCGCTGGACCCCGAGCTGGTGGGGGAGGTGCTCGCAGTGCTGAAGGACATCGCCGCGGAGACCGACATCTCGATGCTCATCGTCACCCACGAGATGCAGTTCGCCCGCGACGTCTCCGACCGCGTGATGATGTTCGACCAGGGCTCGATCGTGGAGGAGGGCCCTCCCGCGCAGATCTTCTCCGAGCCCGCGCACCAGCGCACCCGCGACTTCCTCCGCGCGGTGCTCTGAGCGGGTGCGGCCGACGGGATCCAGCGTCCGTCGGCCGCCCCTTCTGCGACCGACGCGCCCGCCCGCGTGCTGTCCGCCCAGTGAGGACCGGGACGGCTCCGCTGCGAGCGCCTGTAGTCTGTGCCCGTTCGTTCCGCGCCGACGCGGTCGCCCTGAGCGCGCCCTCGGCGCGTCGGAAGGCGGCCGTCCGTCGACGTGCCGACCCCAGGAGGCCCTGTGCCACATTCCGACGCCATCGCCGTCCCGACACTGACGAGCGAGTTCCCCGTCGTCGGCGACGACCCCCATATCGACGCCCCGCTGCGGGCGACGGTCCGCCGCCTCTCGACCCTGCTCGGCCGCACTCTGGCCGACCAGCACGGTCAGGAGATGCTCGACCTCGTCGAGCAGGTCCGCAAGCTGACGAAGGAGGCGAAGTCCGCCGACTCCGAGGCCAGCGCCCAGGACGTCCAGGCCCGCCTCGCCTCCCTGCCCATCGAGCAGGCGACCGCGCTGACCCGCGCCTTCACCCAGTACTTCCTGCTGGCGAACGCCGCGGAGCAGGTCTACCGCGTCCGCGCACTCGAGGAGCGGCCCTCGAGCGAGTCGTGGGTGCCGCGCACCGTGCGCGCCGTCCACGAGGAGCTCGGCGCCGAGGGCCTGCAGAAGGCCGTCGACTCCCTCGACGTGCGCCTGGTGTTCACCGCGCACCCCACCGAGGCCTCGCGACGCGCCGTGCTGACCAAGCTGCGCCGCATCTCCGACCTCCTCGCCGAGGAGACCGAGGAGGACACCCCCGAGCGCCGTCGCCAGGACCGCGACCTCGCCGAGCTGATCGAGACGCTCTGGCAGACCGACGAGCTGCGCCGCTCGCGCCCCACCCCGCAGGACGAGGCCCGCAACGCCCTCTACTACCTGCGCCAGATCTTCCGCCAGACCATGCCGGAGATGCTCGACGACCTGCGCGAGGAGCTGCGCGCCCACGGCGCCGACCTGCACGACGGCCAGGTGCCGCTGCGCTTCGGCTCCTGGATCGGCGGCGACCGCGACGGCAACCCCTTCGTGACCGCCGAGGTCACCCGCGACGTGCTGAAGCTCCAGGCCGAGGCCGCGATCGACGTGTCCCTGGAGATCATCTCGGACCTGATCCTCGAGCTCTCGGTCTCCTCCGAGCTGACCGGGGACGACGAGGAGCTGCGCGCCAGCCTCGCCGAGGACCTCTCCCACGACTCCGAGGTCGACAGCACCCAGCAGTCGCTCTACGACCAGGAGCCCTACCGGCTCAAGCTCGGCGCGATGCGCTCCAAGCTCAGCGCCACCCGCGAGCGGATCCGCTCCGGCGAGGCGCACGTCCACGGCGCCGACTACGGCGACACCCAGGAGCTGCAGGACGACTTCCAGGTCCTGCGCGCGGCGCTGCGCCGCCACGGCGGCCGCCGCGCCGCTGACGGGGCGCTCGCCATCGCCCAGCAGGTGCTGGCCGCCTCCGGCCTGAACCTCGCCGCCCTCGACGTGCGCGAGCACTCCGAGAAGCACCACGAGGTCGTCGCGCGGCTCTTCGACCGCGTCGGCGAGCTGGACCGCCCCTACACCGAGCTCGACCGCGCCGAGCGCACCACCGTGCTCTCCCGCGAGCTCGGCAGCCGCCGCCCGCTGGTCGGCTCCGCGATCACCGAGGACGAGTCGATCCTCGACGACGCGACGCGCACCACCTACGGGGTGTTCCGCGAGATCCGCGATGCGCACCGCCTGTACGGCACCTCCGTCATCGAGACCTACATCATCTCGATGACCCACGGCGCCGACGACGTGCTCGCCGCCGCGCTGCTCGCCCGCGAGGCCGGGCTGCTCGACCTCACCGGTCGCGAAGAGAAGCGCGCCGACCTGGGCTTCGTGCCGCTGCTGGAGGAGGTCTCCGAGCTGCGCCACGCCGGCGAGATCCTCGACCAGCTGCTCTCGGACCCCTCCTACCGGGAGATCGTGCGCCTGCGCGGCGACCGCCAGGAGGTCATGCTCGGCTACTCCGACGGCAACAAGGACGCCGGCGTCATCACCAGCCAGTGGGAGATCCACCAGGCACAGCGCGCCCTGCGCGACACCGCGGCCCGCCACGGCGTCACCCTGCGCCTCTTCCACGGCCGCGGAGGCTCCGTCGGCCGCGGCGGCGGCCCGACCTACGACGCGATCCTCGCCCAGCCCTACGGGGTGCTCGAGGGCGAGATCAAGTTCACCGAGCAGGGCGAGGTCATCTCCGACAAGTACATGCTCCCCTCCCTCGCCCGGGAGAACCTGGACCTGTCGCTCGCCGCGGTGCTCGAGGGCTCGGCCCTGCACACCGCCCCGCGCACCCCGGAGAAGACCCTCGAGCGCTTCGGCGAGGTGATGCAGCACGTCTCCGACGCGGCCTTCACCCGTTACCGCACCCTGGTCGACGACGAGAACCTGCCCGAGTACTTCGTCTCCTCCACCCCCGTGGAGCAGCTCGGCGACCTGAACATCGGCTCGCGCCCCTCCAAGCGCACCACCTCGGACAAGGGCCTGGACGGCCTGCGGGCGATCCCGTGGGTGTTCGGCTGGACCCAGTCGCGCCAGATCGTGCCCGGCTGGTTCGGCGCCGGCTCCGGCCTGAAGGCCGCCCGCGAGGCCGGCCTCGAGCCCGACCTGCACGAGATGTACCGCTCCTGGCACTTCTTCCGCACCGTCATCAGCAACGTCGAGATGACGCTGGCGAAGACGGACATGCAGATCGCGGCGCACTACGTGCACTCGCTGGTGCCGGAGAACCTCTGGTACCTCTTCGACCGTATCCGCGAGGAGTACGAGCTCGCGGTCTCGGAGATCGAGCGCCTCACCGGCGTGCTGAACCTGCTGGACAACCAGCCGATCCTCAAGCGGACCCTCGCCGTGCGCGACCGCTACCTGGATCCGATCTCCTACATGCAGGTCGCGATGCTGCAGCGGGTCCGCGCGGCGAAGGAGCGGGGCGAGGAGCTCTCGCCCGAGCTGCAGCGCGCGCTGCTGACCACCATCAACGGCGTCGCCGCGGGGCTGAAGAACACCGGCTGAGCCGGCAGCACGTCACCCCCTGGGCCGCGCCATCGCAGCGGCCGACGGGGCCGGGCAGGGCAGACGCCCCGCCCGGCCCCGTCGTCAGGTCGGCCGGGTCCCCGCGTCGGTCGGGTGGGGCGGGGCCTGTCTGGCTTCCGACGGTCGTGGCCTCGAACCGAAAGGCGTATTTCGACCGGTATGGGGGAGGCCG
This sequence comes from Brachybacterium sp. SW0106-09, assembly GCF_001293905.1. Lineage (NCBI taxonomy): Bacteria > Bacillati > Actinomycetota > Actinomycetes > Micrococcales > Dermabacteraceae > Brachybacterium > Brachybacterium sp. SW0106-09. The sequence continues at coordinate 32 of NZ_BCAK01000006.1, read as the reverse complement.
CCTCAACGGGTGAGTGCGACTCCTGAGGAGGG